>NZ_JAYGII010000021.1:0-44423 GCF_034931365.1 Natronospira elongata | reverse complement strand
GAGACCGATCCCACGGCGGTCATTGGTGCGGATACCATCGTTGCCTCCTTCGATGGCGACGTTCTCGCCAATTCCAGCTCCCGTGGACCGGGTGAGGGCGCCTACTCCACTTTCCATGGCCCGGACGTCTCTGCCCCCGGTGACGGCGTTTTGGCCGCCTGGATTGGCGGTGAGTCCGAGTACAACACCATCGGCGGCACCTCCATGGCCTCGCCCCACGCGGCGGGCGCCATCCTTCTGATGCGGGATCTCTATCCTGACTGGACGCCCCAGGAGATCCTGTCTGCCCTGATGATCTCGGCCGATTTCCACACAGTCAGCGACACCGGAGGGCAGGACCCCGCTACACCCCATGGAACCGGCAATGGCCGTGTCGATCTGGATGCCGCGGCCCGGGCCGGCCTGGTTCTGGACGAGACGCGCCAGAATTTCGAGGATGCCGACCCCAATGGCGGCAGCCTTGAACTCCACGAACTGAACATTGCTTTCCTGAGCCAGGCCGATTGCAGCGAGCAGTGCACCTGGACCCGGACATTCACGGCCGTCCGTGACGGCAGTTGGGACGCCGCTCTCAGCGGTGATATCGATGGCAGTGTCAGTCCGTCGAGCTTCAGCCTCAGCAGCGGCGAGGAAATCGAGCTTGAGATTACCGTGACGGGCCCGCGCCAGCAGAGTGACTGGGCATTCGGTGCCTTGAAGTTGACGACAACCAGCGGTGACAGCAGTGACGCCCGTCTTCCCATCTCGGTGCGAGATATCCAGGGACCGGTCGAGCTGGATGCCGTGCTCAGCAGCGATACTGGCCTCACTGAACCGGTTGGTATTGCCCAGGCCCGGGAAGCCGGTGAGGGTATCTGGATTGCCGCCGGCAGCAGCCTGCACGAGTTCGATGACAGCCTCACTGCGACCGGCGAAACCATTGCCGCTGACTGGCTTGGCGGCGATGATCCGGGCGGTCTGGTCTTTACCCATGCCTTTGACAGCTACTGGCAGTTGGACCTGGGTGGCGACAACTGCCTCCATGAATGGCGGCCCGGCGTTGGTGACCTGTCCAATAGCCTCTGCCCCGACTGGGATGCCGCTGTTCAGACTGTTGCCTACAATCGTGCCGACTCTACCCTGTGGGCCGCGGGTGCCGATGGCATCCTCCATCAGGTGGATGCCGCTGGTGACGTGATCGATACACATGATCTGGAGGTTGCGGTTACCGGCCTGGCGGTTGCCGAAGGCAGTGGCCTGCTCTATGTCCTGCGCGACACGGCTGACGCTACTCAGCTTCAGGCCCTTGATCTTGAAACACTGGAGGCGGCGGTCGCCTACAGCCTTTCCGATGCCGACGGCAACCCGGCCCTTGGCCAGGGTGACCGGGGCGATCTCAGCCTGGATTGCGATGGACGCCTTTGGGCGACCGAGCCGGGTACAGGCTATGTGCACGCCTTCGAGGTGCCTGCCGCGGGCGTCTGTCCCTCCCGCGAACTCCCACTGGAGGGGTTGAATGTCCCCGGTGGTGTGGAGCTTCTGGCCGAATATGAATTCCAGGTGCCCGCTGGGCAGGTGGAGGACCTGAGCTGGGACCTCACTTACCAAACCGACGGTGGTGCCTGGACCGACGAATTCCGCATGGAAATCGAAAGCCCCGATGGCAGCACTGTCCTCGTCGGCGGTGACGAAGATGCCTTCGGTGCGCCGGATGACGAGTCCCTCGACTACGCGCTGGGATGGCCCAGTGATCCGGGGATCCAGTCCGACAGCCGCAGCATTGATGATTTTGCCGGTCTGGAAGGTGGTGGCACCTGGGTTGTTCGCCTGTGGGGTACCTGGGACGGTCAGGATCCCGCCGGGAGCCTCCAGAGCGGCAGCCTGATCGAGATCGAAAGCTCTGCCATGGAGCTGGCGTTCACCCCGGACGGTGGCAGCTTCATCGCCGGCGAGCCGGTGGACGTGACCATCAGCAGCGACGACTCGGATGCCACCATTTACTACACCCTCGACGGCAGCGACCCGGACAGCGGCTCCGATTCCATTGACAGTGGCGAAACGGTCACCGTCAGTGGTGGTGTCGATGATGTCGTGCTCCTGCAGGCCTTCGCCGAGACCAATGAGGGCGATACCCCGGTTCAGGGCCGTGAGTACGCCTTCTTCAGCGAAGTCGGCATCGTCGACGGAGATGGCCAGGCCATTACCGATCAGCGAGTGGATGCAGGCCAGGGCGTGGCCTTCAGCCCGGATGGTGGCTCCGGCGACTACGCGGTCAGCGCCGCCGCCAACAGCTTCCCCGACTCCGACGTTGAAGGGGAGCTCAGTGAGGAAAACGGTGAATGGACCTTCACGGTGACACCGGAAGGGGCCTTTGCGGGCAGTTATGAGGTCACCGTCACCGACGCTGAAACCGGTAGCAGCAGCAGTTTCCTGGTGAATGTGGACTTGCTGGTGGAGGCCGACTTCGACCTCCTGCTGGAAGCGGACGAGCCCCGTGAGCTGCGGGTGCTGGGCGCCGTGCCGGATTATGCTCTCAGCCTCTCCGTGCAGGACACTGACGGCAATGACAGCACGGTGGCCGAGCTTGATCCCGCCGATGTCACCAGCGTGGACGACGCCGAGGCCGGCAACCCGGCCACCACACTGGCCAGTTCCACGGTGAGCAGCAGCGAGGACTTCCAGGTTGAAGTCCACGACAGTGGCGGCAGCTACGAAACCGTCACCGCCGATGGCTTCAGCACCGCCCCGAGCCGGCATTACGCGGGCTGGGTGTCTTCCGAGTTCGGTGATGACCTGGTCGGTGCCCGCGTGAAGACCGCCGACGAGGTCGGTCCCGAGGGACAGGAGCGGCGTTACCGCACTGAGACCGACGACGACGGTGTCTTCCACCTCATCACGCCGGTGCCGGACGACGGTGAGCATGACCTGGCCGTGGTGACCGATGGCTTTGCCATGGCCAATGTGGCCGGTGCCGATTGCGTGGGGAGTGAGCCTCAGTGTGATGTGGTGCTTTCCGCCGCCGGCGAGATTCGCGGCGAGATCAGCGGTCTGCTGGAAGACGAGACCGTTGCGCTCTACCTCGAGGACAGCGCCAGTGGGGACCAGTTTGGACCCATGGAAGTCACCGCCGATGGCAGCGGCAGCGATGCCTTCGCCCTGCCGGCCGACACCACCCGGGCCTACACCATTCTGCTCAGCGGAACCGGTTACGAGCCCCTGGAAGTGGATGACGGTGGCAGCGACTTCGTCTTCAGCGGTGACCAGGAGGTCATCGAGGGCGTGACCCTCGAGCCTCAGCCCACTACCCCGGAGGTTCTGTCCGTGAGTGTGGTGGACAGCGAGCGCGAGGTGCTGGTGGTGGCGGTGGAGCTGTCACCCGCCGACCGTGCCGGCTCGGTCAGTCTCGACTGGGGCGAGGAGGACGAGGCCCTGGAAGAAACCACTGACGCGGTCAGCTATGACGCCGGTGCCGAGCCGGTCACGGTGGAAGTGGAAATCAGCGGCCTGGATTGCAACAGCAGCTACGATTTCCGCGCCACCGCCGTCAACGACCAGGGCATGAGCCACGCAGGCGAGCTCGGTCAGGGCGAAACCGCCGGCTGTCCCTCCTCGGGCTCCTCCGGCTGCAGCCTCGCCTCGAGCGATGACGGCAAGCCGGACCCCCTGCTGCCGCTGATCGGTTTGCTGGCCCTGCTGGGGATGGTGGTCGTCCGCCGCCGGGTCTAAGACCCGCTCACCCAAAAAGCCGGCCCCCTTGGGGGGCCGGCTTTTTGTTGTCTGCGCGCAACGGGCGGAGGTTTCTCCGGGCAAAAACCGGCCAAAACCGTTTGCAATTGTCTCCGATATAGACTTAAATGCTACGTGCGCAAGAAGTTAGACAGCGGATCCTTCCAGCCCGCTGTCGCATCGGCGCATCACTCTTGCCGAGTTGGGGGGCCGGTGTATTGCCTGGAACGCAACGACACAGTCAGGGGGCGGTGTCCCTAAGGGGGCCTCTGCCGAGCCTGGCAGTGTTGGTGATTAGGACACTATCTAGGGAGTGTGTTATGAAGTTCAAAACGACTCGGTCGGCAGCCGCCGGCCTCGGGGTGGTTTTGGGCGCGGCAATGGGTGCCACCATTGCTTCTCCGCCCACGACCATCCCGGTTTCCGACTTTGAAATCCAACAACATACCGTTGGGCCTGATGGGCACCTGATGCCTCAGTTTGGCGAGCGGGATACTGCTCCCAAGCTTGAAGAGCTGAAAAAGGAGCGGCCGCACGAGACCATGCGGTTCATTGTGGCTCTGAATGAGCTGCCTTCCTCACTTTACACGGGCGGCATCGACGGCTTCGAACCCACCAGCCCCATGGTGACCGGCCAGGACCGTCTCCAGACCGGTGTGGACGCGGTTCAGGCTTACGAGTCGTTTCTTCGCAGCCAGCAACAAGGTTTCCTGCAGGAAGCTGCCTCGGTTCTGAATCGAAAGCTGGACCCTGTTCACAACTTCGTGCGCACAATCAATGGTCTGGTCGTTGAGGCCACTCCCAGTGAAGCGGCCCGGCTGAATAACGTCCCCGGTGTTCGTTATGTCACCCCGGACCGTGAACTGACCATTGATACTGATACCGGTCCAGGTCGCATTGGCGCCCCGGACGTCTGGAACAATGACGACCCGATGGTCGCCAACCGTGGTGAAGGTGTGGTCGTTGGTGTCGTTGATACCGGCATCATTGCAGATCATGTCGCCTTCGCTGCCGAAGTGGAAGCCAATGAAGACTTCGGCATCGAAGCCTATACCCACACCAATCCGCTGGGTGAGGGCGTCTATCTGGGTGTCTGTGACCAAGAGCATGACGACTATGACCCTGATTTCCCCTGCAACGCCAAGCTGATTGGTGCTTATGATTACAGCGGAACCAGCGCCGACGACGATAACGGTCACGGCTCCCACGTTGCGGGCACAGCCGCGGGTAACCCGGTGGTAATGAATCTGTTCCCCTGGTACGACCCGGAAGAGATGCTGGTGGCCGCCGAAGATGAAGATGCGCCTTTTGAGGCCTTTGTCAGCGGTGTGGCACAGCGTGCCAACGTTATTTCTTATCGTGTCTGTGCACCGGGCTGCCCGGTTTCCGACTCGGTAGCCGCTTTTGAACAGGCCATTGAGGACGGAGTTGATGTGCTCAACTTCTCGGTCAGTGGCGCCAATGATCCTTACGGCAATGATCCGGTCAGTGAAGCCTGGCTGAGTGCCACCCACGCGGGCATGTTCGTTGCTGCCTCCGCTGGCAATGATGGCCCCGGGGCTGGCACGGTCAGCAAGCTTGCGCCCTGGGTCTCCTCTGTTGGCTCCAATACCCACGGCCGGACTATCCGTGGCGTGGCCGATCTCACTGTAGAAGGTGGTGAGATGGAAATTGGACCCTTCCAGGGTGGTGGTCTGACAGGCAGCTACACTGGAGAAGTTGTTCTGGGCGAGGATTTTGGTACCCAGGATCAGGTAGCCCGCCAGTGTGCGGATACCGATGAAGGCTTCTTTGGTCCGGTGCTGGTCAACCCCTTCGGTCCGGGCGAGTTTGACGGCGAGATTGTCGTCTGCGAACTGGCTGTCGATGACATCTTGGGCATCGTTCTGCTGCCCTTCGCCATTCAGAATGTTGCAGCTTCTGGTGGCGGCGGCGTGATCGTTCATAACGCTGAAGATCTGTTCTTTGTTGATGCAGAGGGCAATGAGACATTCTCTGCAGGTTTCCGCGGTGATGCGCCGGCTGTCAGCGTGACTTACGAAACCGGTGCCGCAATTCGTGAGTGGCTGGCGTCCGGTGAGGATCACATTGCCTCAATTAGCGCCGCTGCGGTGGAGTTCATCCATGACGAAGCTGCCGCTGGTCAGATGTCCAGCTTCAGCTCACGTGGCCCCTCCTCGTTTGCGCCGGAGTACGCCGATCTCCTGAAGCCGGATATTACTGCCCCGGGCCAGAACATCATGGCTCCGTATTGGGCGGATATCGGTGCAGCGAATGCCGAGAACTACCACGCCATCAGCGGTACTTCCATGTCCAGCCCGCATGTGGCTGGTGCGGCCGCCTTGGTGCGCGGTGCCCACTCGAGCTGGACCCCCATGCAGGTCAAGTCGGCGCTGATGCTCACTGCTGAGGCCCTGCCTGGCTTTACCTGGTACGACCAGGGCGCCGGTGAAGCTCGCGTGGCGGCTGCCGTGGAAGCCGGTCTTGTCATGGACGAGTCCATCGGCAACATGATCGGTGCCGATCCCTTCGCCTTCGGCAACCTGCGGACCCTGAACCTGGCCAGCATGGCCAATCGTTCCTGCCTGGCCAGCTGTAGCTGGGAGCGGACGGTGACCGCGACAAGTGGTGGTAGCTTCACCTTTGAAGGGCAGACGATTCAGGGCGACGTGGACGTAAGCGTTTCCCCGTCCAGCGTGACCCTCGAAGCCGGCCAGTCCGCCATCGTCCAAGTGACCATGAGCGGTCCGGGCCTGATACCTGTTGCTGACGGTTCTACTCCCACCGCCTTTGGCCGTGTGTTGATCACCGATGAGAGTGGTGGTCCGGATATGGCCATGCCGATTGCCGCTGAACCGGACGATTCCCTCACTCGTGCGGAAGTCCAGTTTGGCAGCGGTCTGGATGACCTCTACGGTCTGGCTCATACCCTGAGCGAAGGCACAGTCTGGGCTGGTAGCCGTGAACTGGTCGGCGGTGACGACCAACTTCATGAATACACCTTTGCCGGTCAGCCCACGGGCAATGCCCTGAGCACCAAGGACTACGCCGACGCTGACGATGAAGAGTGGGGCGCTGGTGTTGCTTGGAACCGCGACACCGGTACGCTCTGGCAGGTGAACATTGGTGGCGATGGCTGTATCCACGAGGTGGACCCGGAAGAAGGTGCCACCGGTGTGTCCATTTGCCCCGAGGAGATGGCTGCCTCCGGGGACAACGGCGACGATCCTGATCCCGCACCGCGTGCGGTTGCTTACGACGCAGTGAATCAACTGCTGTTCGTCGGCGAGGACCAGGGTAATATCCACGTCGTTGACCTGGATGGCCAAATCCTCCAGACCGTCGCCACCGGCTATGCCATCACCGGTCTTGCCTACAATCCGGCTAACGGCATGCTCTTCGTGGCGGATGTGGCCGATGCTTCGGCAGACATCTTTGTTCACGATGTCAATGCCGGCTTCGCCTTCGTCACCGATTACGCCATCGCTGATGATCAGGGCAACCGGGTATTTGAAGGCGGCTATCTTGCCGATGTGACCTTCGATTGTGACGGTGTCTTCTGGATGGCCCATTCCGGCAACCAGGCCATTTACGGGATCGACTTGCCTGCTGCTGGAAACGCCTGCCCCGGCAGCATGATCGACCTGTCTGGTCAGGAAGCCACTGGCAGTGAAGGTGATACCGCCGATCTGGGCTACTTCATCGTCGATGGTGTCATTGACGGTACGGTGATCGACATTACCTACACCACCACCGGTGCAGACTGGCTGGATGAGTTCGTGATGGATATCACTTCGCCAGCTGGTACCACCGTACGAGTAGCAGGTGGCGACAGTCCATTTGGCGGTCCAGCCGACGACATCGATTATCTCCTGGATTGGCCTGCCAGTTCTGGCACCGAATCGGCCATTCTGGACATCGATGACTTTGATGGTGAAGACGCCGGTGGCCTTTGGGTGGTGAACATGTTCTCCACCTGGGGTGCCAGCGACGTGGCCGGCTTCATGGAGTCCGGCTCTGGTGTTGAATTTGGTGGCGTAGAGGAAGTCGCCGAATTCATTTCCTTCGATCCCGACCTTGGTGTACCGCGGGGGCACTTTGATGCCACGGTCAACACCAAGGGCAGCGCAGGTGAGTTCTTCATGCGCTGGGGTCACAGTGAGGAGATGAATAACGCCACTGCTCCAATGCAGTTGACGGATAGTGTCTATCCGCAGAGCTTGACTGCCGATATCGGTCCCATCCGCTGCAGCGCGACCGTTTACGCCCAAGGCGTGATGGTTGTCGGCGGCGAGGAGATCGAAACCGAGGTCGTTTCAGCGGATACCGCTGATTGCCCCGTCGGCGAGCCTGCTACTGACACATCCTCTGGCACCGACGTGGGCGCCTGCTCCATGGGCGATGGCCGCCAGGCCTTCGATCCCATGCTGCCCATGCTGGCGTTCCTGGCTCTGTTCGGACTGGTGGTGGTTCGCCGCCGGGTCTGATCAGTCAGCCTGAAAGAAACGGTTTCACCGTTTGCCGCCCCCGGGTCTCTGACTCGGGGGCGGTTTTTTTTTGCCCGGCAATCCCGGAACTCCCCCGGCCATTAGCACTCAAACCCCACGAGTGCTAAGATAAAGGCATCGAAAAAGACGACGATAGGGGAGATGGAGACATGGCCGAGACACAGGCATTGACGGTCCGTAACAGCACGGATTTCGCGCTTGCAGGCCCCTCCGGGAGCCTGGACGCCTATCTCAATGCCGTGGGCAGCATCCCCGTGCTCTCCGAGGCGGAAGAGCACCGCCTGGCTGTGCGCTACCACGACGATGGCGATCTGGACGCCGCACGCCAGCTGGTCATCTCCAACCTCCGCTTCGTCGTCCATGTCGCCCGGGGCTACCAGGGTTACGGCCTGCCCTTCGCCGATCTCATTCAGGAAGGCAATGTGGGCCTGATGAAGGCGGTCAAGCGCTTTGATCCCAATGTGGGCGTCCGCCTGATTTCCTTCGCCGTGCACTGGATTCGGGCCGAAATCCACGAATACGTCATTCGCAACTGGCGCATCGTCAAGGTCGCGACCACCAAGGCTCAGCGCAAGCTCTTTTTCAACCTCCGCAAGGCCAAGAAGCGTCTGGGCTGGTTCAGTCAGGAAGAAGTGGACAACGTCGCCCAGGACCTTGGGGTCAGTAGCAAGGAAGTGCTGGAGATGGAGAATCGTCTGGCCAACCACGACATGGCCTTCGATCCCCTGCCGGGGGCCGGTGACGACGAGGAGGGCAGTTACGCCCCCGCCCAGTACCTGCCCGACAGCGACAGTGACCCGGCCAACGTGGTCGAGGCCAGTGACTGGAGCGAGACCGGCAGTCGGCGTCTGGACCAGGCCCTGTCCCGCCTGGATGAGCGCGCCCGGCACATCCTCAGTGCCCGCTGGATGGATGAAGACAACAAGGTCACCCTTCAGGAACTGGCTCAGCAATACGGCGTCTCCGCCGAACGCATCCGCCAGATCGAAAACGGCGCCATCAAGAAACTCCGCGGCTACATGGCCGCCTGACGGCGGTTGCTAGCAAGCAGCAAGAAAGGCACCTCAAACCTACTGTAGGAGCGGCTTTAGCCGCGATAGGGGCTTATCGAAGGCACATTCGCGGCTAAAGCCGCTCCCACAGCAGATGTGTCGCTGTACCCTCCCGCATGCTCCTTGCTCCTTGCTCCTTGCTCCTTGCTCCTTGCTCCTTGCTCCTTGCTCCGTGCTCCGTGCTCCGTGCTCCGTGCTCCGTGCTCCGTGCTCCTGACCGCCGTCCGGCGCCTACCCCGGCTCAATCTCCTTCAAGTGCCGGGCCACCGCCAGCCAGCTGCCGGCCCAGCCCAGCAGCGCGCCCACGGTCATCACCTGCAGGCTCTGCAGCGGCCCCAGACCACTGAGGCTGAAGCCGCTGCCGTAGAGGCCGGCCAGCGAGCGCACCGGCTCGTGCAGCACCCACACGGCCCCCGAGACCAGCAGGATGGCAATCAGGCCACCGATAATGCCGTACCAGAGTCCGGTATAGAGGAAGGGCCGGCGGATGAAGGCATCGGTTGCCCCCACCAGTTTGGTGACCTCGATTTCCTCGCGCCGATTCTGAATCTCCAGGCGGATGGTATTGCCGACCACGATCAGCACCGCAAAGGCCAGCAACAGTGCCACCACCACAATCCCGCGCTCGGCGATCTCCAGCATGGCGTGAAAGCGTTCGATCCATTGGGTGTCCACCTGCACCAGGTCCACGCCGCCGAGCCCCTCCAGCGCCGCCACAAGCTCCCGCAGGGCCGCCGGACTGGCCTCGGCCTCCGTGGGATGAACCACCAGCACCGGCGGCAGGGGGTTGTCCTCAAGAACCGCCAGGGCGTCACCAAAGCCCGAGCGCTCGACGAACTCCTCCATGGCTGCCTCGGCGGTAATATGCTCGACGCGGTCCACACCGTCCCGCGCCTCCAGTTCTTCCCGCAGTCGCGCCGCCTCACTCTCGGGGCTGCCCGGTTCCATGAACACCGAAACCCGGGATACACCTTCCCATTCCCCCGCCAGACCGGCTGTATTGTCCACCAGCACATACATCGCCGCCGGCAGGGCCAGGGCCACACCAATCACCCCTGCCGTCATCAGACTGGCGCCAGGGCGCCTGGACAGCCGTCCCAGGGTAAACACCAGGCTCTGCAGATGGCGCACCGGCCAGCTTCGCAGGCGGGCAAGGAAGCCGGGGGCACCCGGTCTTGCCCCCCGGCGTTCACTCCGAGGGCTGCTGGCAGTGGGCTTTGGTCGGAGTGGTCGTCGGGCAGCCATCAGTCATGCAACTCCGGGGCAATCATTTGGCCCTGTTCCAGGGTCAGCACCCGCCGCCCGGTTTCACGGATCAGGCGATGATCGTGGCTCGCCACCATCACGGTCACGCCCACCTGTTGAAAACGCTCGAACAGACCCAGGATCTCCCGCGACAGGGCCGGGTCCAGGTTACCGGTGGGCTCGTCGGCGACCAGCATGGGCGGGCGGCCCACCACCGCGCGGGCGATGCCCACGCGCTGCTGCTCCCCGCCGGAGAGGGCGATGGGCAGGGCCTTTTCCTTGTGCAGCAGGTCCACCTGATCCAGCGCCGCCTGGACCCGCCGCCGAATCTCCCGATGACCCATGCCGGAGATCACCAGCGGCAGAGCGACATTGTCGAAGACGGTGCGGTCCTGCAGCAGCTTGTGGTCCTGAAAGATCAGGCCCACCTTGCGGCGGTGATAGGGGATGCCCCATTTGCTCACCTTGGCCAGATTTCGGCCCCCGAACAGCACCTGGCCCCGGGTTGGCCGCTCCAGCATGGCGATCAGTTTCAGCAAGGTGCTCTTGCCGGCGCCGGAATGGCCGGTCAGATAAACGAACTCGGCGGGCTCCAGCTCAAAGCTCACCTCGCTCAGGGCCTGATTGCCCCCGGGGTAGCTCTTGCTGACACGATCGAAGCGAATCATGGACTGAACCTCGCCTTTGAGCCCTCAGTACTCGGGACTCAGTACTCAGGACTCGGAACTGATCAGCGCGCGGCTGAAATCTTCGGACCGGAAGACATCCAAGTCCTCGGCGCTTTCACCAATGCCGATGAAGCGAACCGGCACACCCAGTTCCCGGGCCACCGCGAGCAACACCCCGCCCTTGGCCGAGCCGTCCAGCTTGGTCACCGCCAGGCCGGTCAGCGTCACCGCCTGATTGAATTCCCGCGCCTGGGCAATGGCATTCTGCCCGGTACTGCCGTCCAGGACCAGCAACACCTCATGGGGGGCATCCGGCATCACCCGGGTAATTACCCGCTTGACCTTGCGCAGTTCATCCATCAGCCCGGATTGGGTGTGCAGGCGCCCGGCGGTATCAATCAGCAGAACATCCACACCGCGGGAGCTGGCAGACTGCACCGCATCATGGGCCACGGCGGCCGAATCCGCCCCGGTGGCGTGAGCGATTACCGGCACATCATTGCGCTCACCCCAGGTTTGCAGCTGTTCCACCGCCGCCGCGCGGAAGGTATCGCCCGCCGCCAGCATGACCGAGCGCCCTTCGTCACGGTAACGGCGCGCCAGTTTCCCGATGGTCGTGGTCTTGCCGCTGCCGTTGACCCCAACCACCAGAATCACGAAGGGGCCGTCACCCTCATGAACCGGCTCCAGTGGCGCATCCACGGGATCCAGAATCGCCCGAATCTCCGCCTCCAATCCGGCCAGCAATTGCTCCCGGTCGGACAACGCCTTGCGATCCAGCCGCTCGTGCAGGCCATCCATGATCTGCTGGGTCGCCGAGACCCCGACATCGGCCATCAGCAGCCGCGTCTCGATCTCTTCCAGCGTCTCCTCATCCGGCGGCCCGGACCCTGGCAACAGCTCGCTGAGGTCGCGGGTAAGCACTGAATCGCCTTTGTTCAGGCGTTCGCGCAGTCTCTGAAAAAAACCTTTCTTCTCGCTCATTGAGGATGGCCGCTTCTGGGTCCGGACAAAGCCGCTATCGTATCAAAAAGCAGCCACGGGTAAGGGCCACGAAAAATCTTTGCCCACCCGTAGGAGCGGATTCATCCGCGATAAAGCCTCCTGCCAGGCCCTTTGACCAATCGCGGATGAATCCGCTCCTACGGATCATAACTACCAAAAAAAAGGCGACCCGAAGGCCGCCTTTCCCGTCAGCTTGAAACAGCCAACTCACTCAACCACATCAATCCCCGCACAGGCATCCGGTGCCTGGGGATGGCTGCCGTCCACATCAATGGCGGGCAGACCCATGTCCGCGGCAATGATGTAGGAGAAGGTGTGGTACTGAATGGCAAAGAAAGCACAGATGCTTTCAATGTCATCCGCACCCGGCTGCAGCAGCGAGCCGTGGTTGCCGGCGATGTAGCGAACAATGCCGCTGCCGCCACCTTCCACATTATCGGCGTTGCTGCTGACCTGGGTCAGATCCACGGTGTCGGCCAGATACTGGGTGGCGCTGTTGGGCACCACGGAATCACCGTCCACCTCGATCATGAAGACATTGCTGTCCTGGGCGCCGGCGCCGTAATTGGCCGGGTCACCCGCATCGATCACCGACTGGGCCTGGCGGAAGAAGTTCTCGAACAGCGGCTGCCCGGGCTGCAGGTTGGGGTTCTGCTCCCGCAGGCCGGCACGGATCCGTGGGCCAAAGGTGGGCGAATCCTGCAACAGGTCGGTAATCATGCCACCGGGCATGGCCAGCACCGAAGCACCAACACTATCGTCCAGGCTGGTGAAGCTGGTACCGGCGATGCCACCCAGGGAGTGACCGACGAAGAACTTGCGGTCGGCATCCAGCGGCAGGAATTGCGGCCCGTCGCCCTCGTCAGCCAGATTGGCGATGGTGCCCACGGTCTGGGACAGATGCAGCAGATCGGCCACCGACTGGCGCAGATTGTCGCGACTGCTCAGCGTGCTGGCAATGTTGATGTAGTGGTCGCCGGAGTCGTCGAAGGCACCGCCGGCTTCCAGTACATCAGCGGGGTCGGAGGGCTCGCCATCGACCATGTAGAAGTGCCGTTCCCGAACGCCCATTTCATACAGCGGGCTTTCCGGGCCAACGAAGAGCGGGCTGCTCGGGTCGACAATGCCGTGCAGGGGGTGATCAATGGCCACCATGGCATAGCCCTGGCAGCCGAAGGCATCGGCCAGACCCAGGGTCTGACTGCGGTTGCCGGTAATACCATGCTGGAACATCACCACCGGCCAGCCGTCGGCCGGCACATCATCCGCCGGACATTCGGGCGACATCCGCGCCGCCTCACTGGGCACGGTCACGAACAAGGGCACCCGCAGATCGTCCCGCACCTCCGGCATGGGGTTGAAACGGGTCAGGGCAGCACCGTCCTCGGCGGTCCAATAGCCACTCAGGGGGTTATCCGCGTCGTGGTAGTAGGGCACGGTGGTGAAACCCACCCAGATCTCGGCCAGACCCGCCAGATCCGGATTGGCATCGTCGCTGTCCAGTCCGGTGGGCAGGGCCCCCGCTTCCTGCGGGCTGGCACTATCCGCCACCAGTTCCAGGCTGGAAGTGGCCGACTGAGTCTGGAAGGTCCAGATCACGGCAATCTCCTCGCCCTCATAGCCGAGGCCGAAGGGAATCGGCGCGGTGGCGGCCTGCAGGGCCGGCTGCAGCGCCTGACGGACCTGCTCCAGGGTGGGATCGTCCAATTCCTGATCGGCCAGGGCAGCGTCCCGCACCGTCTCGAACTGTCTGGAAGGCGCCAGCGACTGACCGGTGGTGCTCTCAAGGCCGCTGGTCAGCAGGGCCATGTAGCGGGAAGGCACCGGGTTGCCGTCGCCGTCCACCTGATCACTGCCCAGCGGACGCAGGGGGCGGAAGAACATCCGCATCCGCGCATCATGCTGCACATCAGAGACCACAACCTCGTAATCCTCGCCGGGGACCAGGACCTGCGGGTCCTCCGGATTGGTGACATCGACCATCACCACATTGCCCGGATCGGTCGGAGCCCAGTACTGGATGGAGTTACCGTCAATGGCATCGGTGGTCTTCACATAGGCCGAGGCGGTATTGGAAAAGCCATCCAGCATGTTCATGGCGGCCAGGGGATTGCCGAGATCCGTCTCGTCCGAGACCACAATATTCAGAGTCCCGTCCTCGCTCCCCGCCAGATAGAGATCGTTGCCGAAGGGCAGGACCTGGGCGGTGGCCACGAACTCGGCCTTGAAGCCATCGGACGGATTCTGTTCGGGATCGGTACTCTCGGAATCGGAAACGAAGCAGGCACCCAGGCCAAGGGCCGGGACCAGTGCTGCGACAGGCAAGACACGTTTCAACATTTTTTATTCCTCCAGGGCGAAAACGCCAGGCTGGGCATGGGCCCGTATGGAGCGCCGTAACCCAGTCGCATACCATGACCGGAATTCGGTATGACGGGGCTCCTTCTGATCCCATCGGCTGTTGTTGTCATGAGACGACAGCGGATGGGCCCGTCAGAGAACGGCAAACCGGCCTGTTATTTGACAACACACCGGTAACTATAGGTAGGTGTGCGCTTTCAAACAAGCGTACGACCCCAGTTGGGAGCAGGAAAATGAAACGGCGCAGACAATCCGCCCGTGGAGGCGGCCCCCGCAACCGGCTTCGGCTCATTGGCGGGCGCTGGCGCGGCCGGCGATTGAGTTTCCCGGAAAGCGGCGGTGTGCGTCCCAGTCCGGATCGGGTGCGCGAAACCCTGTTCAATTGGCTGGGCCCCGAGTTAGTCGGGGCTCGAGTCGTGGACCTGTTCGCCGGCACCGGCGCGCTGGGCCTGGAGGCCCTGTCGCGGGGCGCGGCCTCGGTGCTGTTCGTGGAGCGGGATCGTCACCTGGCCGCCACCCTGCGCGGCCACCTGGAAGCGCTGGATGCCCGCGAGGGGGCTGTGATCGAGCGTGATGTGCTGGCCTGGCTGGCCGGCGCGCCCGAACAGCAATTTGACCTGGTCATGCTCGACCCGCCCTACGATGCCGGCCTCCATTGGCCGGTCCTGTGCGCCCTGGCCAGCGGCGGCTGGTTGTCTCCGGAGGCGCAACTCTACATTGAGTACCGGGCCCGGGCCGAGGCCCCGGCGCTGCCGGAAGGCTGGCGCTGGCACCGTCAATCCAGGGCGGGCGAAGTCGGTTTCGGCCTCGCCGTCCCCGACCACGACTGATGCCGGGGCCCAGGACGGCCAATCACGGCCAATCCAGGACGGGCAATCAGGATTTGGCCAGCACCTTCTTGAGCTCGGCTTCCACGGTGGGATGGACAAAGTCCGAGACATCGCCCCCCAGGCTGGCAATCTCCCGCACGAGGCTCGAGGAAACGAAGGTGTACTGCTCGCTGGGGGTCAGAAACACCGTCTCCACCCCATTCTCAAGGTGCCGGTTCATGGCCGCCAACTGAAACTCGAACTCGAAATCCGACACCGCCCGTAGCCCGCGGACAATGGCGGAAATCCCGTGTTCCCGGGCAAATTCCACCGTCAGGCCCTCAAAGGGCTTCACCTCCACATTGTCCAGCTCTTCCAGAGCAAGCTCTGCAAAGCGCACCCGCTCATCAAGAGAAAAGCGGGGCTGCTTGCCGGGACTGGCGGCAATCGCCACCACCACACTGTCGAACAGCCGCGCCGCCCGCCGGACCAGGTCTGCATGGCCATTGGTTATGGGATCGAAGGTGCCGGGGTAAAGGGCCTTCACACTCATTGTTCTTCCTTCAGCCAGACGTCGAGATACCCAACCATTCTAGCAGCTCTCCCCAAACACCCCTCGCAGAGGCGGACCCCGCTACCCCCTCGCACTCAGCACTCAGCACTCAGCACTCAGCACTCTCCTAACCCCTAACCCCTAACCCCTAACCTAAGTTACCCTATCCCACCCCCATACAACTCACCCGAAACGAACCGAAACCACCATGCAAAAGCTCTGCCGCTCCCTCATCCTGCTGATCACCCTGGTCACTGTCATCGCCTGTGCCGGGCCGGCGACTGAACCCGCGACGCCGGCCGAGCCGGCGGGCGAGGGCGGGGCTGTCGCTACCGCCCATCCTCTGGCCACCGAGGCCGGGCGTGAGATATTGGCCGCTGGTGGCAATGCCTTTGATGCTGCCGTGGCGGTCAGTGCCGCGCTGGCCGTGGTCGAGCCCTTTGGCTCCGGCGTGGGCGGCGGCGGTTTCTGGCTGCTGCATGAGGCCGATTCGGATCGCAGCATCATGGTGGATGGCCGCGAAACGGCCCCCGCCGAGTCCACCGCCGACATGTATATCGACGAGGACGGGCAGGTGGACACGGATCTGTCCCGCAACGGTCCCCTGGCTGCCGCCATCCCCGGCCAGCCGGCCGCGCTGGTGCATATCAGTGAGAATTACGGCAATCTCAGCCTGGCCGAGAACCTGGCCCCCGCCATTCGCTACGCCCGTGAAGGCTTCGAGGTCGGCGAGCGCTATGTCCGCGGTGTGCGCTTCAAGAAGGAAGTGCTCGAGCGCTGGCCCGCCGGTGTGGAGGTCTTCCTGGATGAGGGCGAGGTCCCGGAGGAGGGCTGGGTCCTCAAGCAGCCGGACCTGGCCGAGACGCTGGAGCGGCTGGCGGACTATGGCCATGACGGCTTTTACCGTGGTGAACTGGCCGAGCGCATGGTCGAGGGCGTGCGCGAGGCGGGTGGCATCTGGCGGTTGCAGGACCTGGCCGATTACCAGGTAGTGGAACGAGAACCCATCGTCAGCGAGTATCGAGGCAGCCGCATCACCGCCGCGTCGCCGCCCAGTGCCGGCGGCGTGGCCCTGGCCACCACGCTCAACATCCTGGAAGGCTTTGATCTGGAAAACCTGGATGCCGCCACCCGCACGCATCTGATCAGCGAGGCCTTGCGCCGTGCCTATCGGGACCGGGGTGCCTGGCTGGGTGACCCGGATTTCGTGGACATGCCGCTGGATAAGCTGACCCACCCCTGGTACGCCGCCGGTCTGCGGGCAGGTATCCGCAGCGACCAGGCCACGCCCAGCGACGCCCTGCCGGGCGTGGTTGATGACGGCGAGGGCCCGGAGACCACCCATTTCTCCATCATCGACCGGGCCGGCAACCGGGTTGGTGGCACTCTCTCGATCAACTTCTGGTTCGGTTCCGGTTTCATGCCGGAGGGCACGGGTGTGATCCTCAACAATGAAATGGATGACTTCTCCGCCCGGCCCGGCAGCCCGGACGGCTTCGAGCTGGTTTCCTCCGCCGCCAATGCCATCGAGCCCGGCAAGCGCATGCTCTCCAGCATGACGCCCACCTTCATCGAGGACGATCGCGGCGTGGCCGTGCTCGGCAGCCCCGGCGGTTCCCGCATCATCACCACGGTGCTGCACGGCATTCTGGCCTGGAAGGAAGGTCTGGAGCCCGAGGAGATTGTCGAGCAGCGCCGATTTCATCACCAATATCGTCCGGACCACATCAGCTATGAGCCCGGCGCCCTGAGCCGCGACACCATCGACGTCCTGGAATCCAAGGGCCACAAGGTGGAGCCCCGCGGCCGGCCCTGGGGCAATCTGCAGCTGGTCATCTGGGATCGCATGACCGGTGAACTGGAGGCTGCCTCCGACCCGCGCGGGGAGGGCAGTCCGGACGTGTACTGAACTCCGATCTGGGGTATCTTGTCGATTCTTTGGGGGCCGGTTCGAAAGACCCGGCCCCCGTTGTCTGTAGCAGGGGAGGAATCACAACATGAGAAGCAAGCAAAGGGGCCTGATGGACCGCATGGCCGTCATTCTCGGGGCGGTTGCCCTGGTCGCGGTATCCGCCGCCAGCCAGGCACTGGCCGGGCCGGTTGAGGTCCGTCATTTCGTCGGTGAAGAAGACCGCGAAGCCATCCGCGCCGGATGGCACACCGACAAGGCCCTGTATCTGGTTCGGCTGGATGACAAACCGCTGGCCCTCTATCGGGGCGGCAACCCGGAACTGGCCGCGACTTCGCCCGCAGTGCGCGGGCAGGCCGGCATCAATTTGCAGAGCGACGCCAGCCAGTCCTATCTGAGCCATCTGGATCAGCAGCGGGACAGCTTCCTTGATCGTCTGAGCGAAGTGCTTGGCCGGGAAATCGAACCGGTCCATGTTTTCCGACTCGCCAACAACGGCTTCACCGCCCGCATGACGCCGGCGGAAGCCGAGCAATTGGCCCGCGTGCCGGGCGTTCGCCTGGTGGAGCGGGATCACCAGGTGGAGCTGCTCACCGACGCCGGCCCTGGCTGGATCGGTGCCCCGGCAATCTGGGATGGCAGTGCCGTCAGCGGCCATGCCGGCAGTCAGGGCGAAGGCATTGTCTTTGCCATCATCGACACCGGAATTGATCCCTGGAACCCCAGCTTCGCCGCCCAGGCCTCGGACGGTTACAGCCACGAGAACCCCCTCGGCAGCGGGAATTTCCTTGGCAATTGCGCCGGTGATGACCCCGCCGAGTCCATGTGCAATGACAAGCTCATCGGCATGTATGGCTACCCTGAAATCATGGGTGGCAGTCCGGTGGACATCGACGGCCACGGCTCCCATGTGGCCGGTACGGCCGCGGGCAACCCCGTGGATGTGGATTTCATTGGCGACGAGCCCACCTCCATCCAGGGCGTGGCACCTCGTGGCAACATCATCAGCTATAACGCCTGCTGTGAAATCTCCACGCTCACTCAGGCCATGGAAGACGTCGTCGAGGACTTCGACGCCATTCTCCAGGTTTCTCCGGATACCCGAATGGTGATGAATTACTCCATCGGCCTGGATGCCCAGATTTCCCCCTGGGCCCGTTTTGACTCCATGGGGATTCTCTCCATGCGCGAGGCCGGTATCTTCCCGGCCGTGGCCGCCGGTAATTCCGGCCCCGGTGACGCCACCATCGGCGTCCCGGCCCTGGCCCCCTGGGCCGTGGCGGTGGCCAATAGCACCCATGACCGCATCATCCAGGATCCCATGCCTTCCGTGTCCGGCCCCGGCGATGTCCCTGACGAGCTGCAGGATCTCGAAGCCGTTCCCGGTGACGGTCCGCTGGTGACCGGCCTGGACGACAAGGAACTGATCTGGGCCGGCGATGTGGACCCGGGCAATGAACGTGGTTGCGAGGCCTTCGCCCAGGGTGACTTCAGTGGTGCCATCGCGGTGATGGAACGGGGCGACTGCGTATTCTCGGACAAGATCAACCATGCCGCCGACGCCGGTGCGGTCTTTGTTCTGATGATCAACAACGAACCCGGCGAGCTCATCGTCATGGGCATGGAAGAACCCGTGTCCATCCCCTCGATGATGATCTCCGATGTGGATGGTGCCGCCGTTGTCGACTGGATCCAGGATCACGCCGACCCCACCATGAGCGTCAGCGAGCCGGGAATCAGCCATGACCCGGACGAGGCCGATCGCCTCAACCCCAGCAGTTCCCGGGGTCCCGTTGAAGTGGTGCCCGGCCGTCTCGGCCCTGATCTGGCCGCTCCCGGTACCTTCATTCTCGCCCCGGTCGCCGGTGACGAGAACCAGTCGGTTTTCGGCGCCCTGACCGGCACCTCCATGGCCAGTCCTCACGTGGCCGGTGCCGCCGGCCTGCTCATGGCCGTGCGCCCGGACTGGACGGCCGGCGAGGTGAAATCGGCTCTCATGCTCAGCGCTCAGCCCGAGCTGTTGGAATTTGACGGGACCGAGGCTACTCCATTTGGTCGCGGCGCCGGTCGGGTGGATCTGAACCGAGCCGCCAACGTGGGCTTTGTTCTGGACGAGACCGCTGCCAACTTCGATGCGGCCAACCCGGCCCTGGGTGGCAATCCGGGACAGCTCAACCTGGCCAGCTTCTCCACCGCCGGCTGCGATGCCAGTTGCACCCTGACCCGGACCCTGCGCGGGACTGCCGAGGGTGGCAGCTTCGAGGTGATCGTGGAAGAGCCGGACGGCGTCACCATTGATGTGGAGCCGTCCAGCTTCAGCATTGCCGAAGGCGAGACGGTCGAACTCACCGTCACCTTCTCCGACCTTGACCAAGCCGAGTCCACCGAGGGCCGGATTCACTTTGTCAGTGACAACGACGGCCTGGATCTGCAGATGCCGGTGGTGCTCGGTGGATTCCTCGCCCAGGTCTCCGGCTCCGTGCAGGACATCCCCAGTGACCGCCCCACCACCGTGGTCATCTTCCGCGAAGATGCAGACGGTGATCTGGAAGAGGCCGGTGTCCAGCAGTTCATTGGCCCCGGCACCGCCCAGTTCAGCTTCAGCCTCAGCCCGGAACCCTTCTATCCGGCCGTGGCTGCCTTCGCCGATGGCTATGACATCGCCATCAACGACAACAACGGCCAGGGTTTTGATCTCGAGCCAGGCGAAGAGGTCAGCGATGTCAGCCTGTCGCTGGTGCCCATGCCCTTCGAGATCGAAGCGGAGCTGGAGTCCACCACTGCCGGTGGCGGTGTGATCAACTACGAGATCACCACCAATGGTTGGGCGTTCACCTACGAACTCCACGCGGTCGACCACGACAGCGGTGATCGTAGTCTGGTAACCAGTGGCTCGGTCACGGACGTGGCAGCCACGGAGTTGCTGGAGCTGGAAGCCACCGGCCTGCTTTGCAGCCGTGACTACACCCTGGAGCTGACGGTCAGCAACAGCGAGGTGGATGCAGCGCCTGATCAGAACGAGATCAGCCTGACTACCGAGCGTTGTGTGCCCGGTAGCGGTGGCGGTGGCTGCAGCATGAGCGGCGCTGATCGCAGCGATCCCCTGCTGCCCGCCCTGCTGCTCCTGGCCCTGATCGGCCTCGCCGGCCGCCGCCGTTTCGGCTGAGTTCGGCGGCAGCCTGAAGGCAGAAAGCCCCGCCATTGGCGGGGCTTTTTTGTTGCCTCGCGCAGAGATCGCCAAGGGCGCGGAGAGTTGGAGGGCTAGGCGCGGCGGGTATAGACCAGGTCCCAGACCCCGTGCCCCTTGCGCTGGCCACGGCGTTCGAAATGGGTCACCGGGCGGTCATCGGGGCGCGGTACCGTACCGCCGGGGCCGGCGGTGTTTTCCAGAAGAGGGCAGGCATCCAGCACTTCCAGTATGTGGTTCTTATAGTCCTCCCAGTCGGTGGCCAGATGCAATCGTCCACCGGGTGCCAGTCGCCGGGCCGCCATCTCGGCAAAACCTGGCTGGACCAGGCGACGCTTGTGATGGCGTTTCTTGGGCCAGGGGTCGGGGAAGAAAATCAGCAGCCGGTCCAGACTCGCCTCGGCAATCTGCTCGCGCAGCACTTCCACCGCGTCATGGGTCGAGACCCGTACATTGTCGAGACCCTCTTCCTCCAACTGATTCAGCAAGCGGCCCACGCCGGGACGATGCACTTCAATGCCGAGGAAATTTCTGTCCGGGTGCTGGGCGGCCAGGGTGGCCAGCAACTCGCCGTTGCCGAAACCAATCTCCATGGTCACCGGCGCCTGGCGCCGGAACAGTGCGGCCCAATCCACCGGCCGCGGCTCGAAGGCCAGGCCATAGCGCGGAAACAACTCCTCCATCGCCCGCGCCTGCGCCGGCGTCAACCGCCCCTCCCGCCGAACGAAGCTGCGGATGGGGCGGTGGTGGGGCTTGGCAGTTTGGGTGGGGTCTTTTGGCATTGCGGTTTCTCAAATTATTGGCGGGAGATGCAAACCGTAGGAGCGGATTCATCCGCGATCAGGGGCTGAATTTTCCCCCATCGCGAATAAATTCGCTCCTACGGTGGGAGGCTACTGAATCACCCCTTCAATCGGCGAGGACGCCGAGGCAAAGCGCTTCTTCGGAATCCGTCCGGCGAGGAAGGCCTCGCGGCCGGCTTCCACGGCCTTTTTCATGGCCGAGGCCATCAACACCGGATGCCTGGCGCCGGCGATGGCGGTGTTCATAAGCACCCCGTCACAACCCAGCTCCATGGCCACGGCGGCATCCGAGGCGGTGCCCACGCCGGCATCCACCAGGATGGGCACATTGGCATTTTCGACAATGGTGATGATGTTGTAGGGGTTCTGGATGCCCAGGCCGGAACCGATGGGGGCGGCCAGGGGCATCACCGCCACGCAGCCGATCTCCTCCAGGCGCTTGGCGATGATGGGATCGTCATTGGTATAGACCATGACCTCAAACCCCTCATCCACCAGGGTCTTGGCCGCTTCCAGTGTGGCGGGGATGTCCGGGTAGAGGGTGCGCTCGTCGCCCAGCACCTCCAGTTTCACCAGGCGATGGTCGCCCAAAAGCTCCCGCGCCAAACGGCAGACCCGCACCGCGTCCTCGGCGGTATAGCAGCCGGCGGTGTTGGGCAGGATGGTGTACTGGTCCGGCGGCACCGCATCCAGCAGATTGGGCTCGTCCGCCTTCTGGCCGATATTGGAGCGGCGCAGGGCCACGGTCACGATCTCCGCGCCGCTGGCCTCAATGGCCGCGCGGGTCTCGGCGAAATCCTTGTACTTGCCGGTCCCCACCAGCAGCCGTGATTGATATTCCCGCCCGGCAATCACCAGCGGCTCCAGCGTCGGCGTGGTTTCGTTCTCAGTCATCTCGACTCCGAAATAGTTTCTAGAAGGCAGCGTAGGAGCGAATTTATTCGCGATTGGGGGCTGACTCTGACGCATGTTCGCGGATGAATCCGCTCCTACGGCAGGTTTGCACCCTTATCCTCACAGCACTCAGCACTCAGCACTAAGCACTAAATCATCCCCCACCCACCGCCTGCACGATCTCCACCCGATCGCCATCCTCGACTCGAGTCTCGTCATGCTCACTGCGGGGCACGATCATGCCGTTGCGTTCCACGGCAATGCGGCGGCCTGTGAACTCCAGGGCCTGCAACAGTTCGGAAACCGTCATCTCCCGATCGAACTCCTGGGCCTCGCCGTTGATCTCAACACGCATCATGCTTGTCCTGCGGGGTGAATTGGAGGCGATATTCTAACACCGGGCGGGAATTTCCCGGAGTGGTTGCCTTGAATGGATTGGCCGGGCGACCTGGGTTAGAATCTGGCGACGATGCGGGTGTAGTTCAATGGTAGAACATCAGCTTCCCAAGCTGAGAACGTGGGTTCGATTCCCATCACCCGCTCCATCTTCCCCTCGCCTTCCGTTTGCGCCACCATGTAAGCCCTCAGGAACATGAGGTTCCTCAACACGGGAGGTTTGTCGCATGAAGAAGTGGCTTATCTGGCTGGGTGCGGCCGTGGGCGGTCTGCTGGTGCTGCTGGTAGTGGCCGCGGTCATCGCCACCATGGTCATCGACCCCAACGATTACCGCGACGATATTCAGGATGCCGTTCGGGATGCCACCGGACGCGAGCTCCATATCGACGACGAGCTTTCCCTGTCCTTCTTCCCCTGGCTGGGCATCGAAACCGGCCATATCGCCCTTGGCAATGCCGAGGGTTTCGAGGGCGATTTCTTCAGCCTGGATGCCGCCGATATTCGCCTGCGGCTGCTGCCGCTGATATTCCGGCGGCAGCTCGAAGTGGCCGAGATCCGCGTCGAAGGCCTGCGCCTCAACCTGGCGGTCAATGAGGAGGGGGTCAGCAACTGGGATGACCTGGTCGCCGATGTGGACCCCGAGGCGGTGGAGGAAGAAGCCCCGGAGGCGGCGGAATTCGATCTCGCCGATTTGGAGCGGGTCCGCATCGGTGGCCTGCGCCTGATCGATGCTGCCCTGAGCTGGAATGATCAAAGTACCGGCATGCAGGCCGGCATCAGCAACTGGTCCCTCAGCCTGGGCGAGATCCGCCTGGGTGAGCCACTGGCCTTCAGCACCGCCCTGGATTTTGACCTCAATGAACCGGCCCTGAGCGGGCATTTCGAGGGCCAGGCCCGATTGATCGCCGATCTTGCCGGTGACGGCGCCATTCGCATCGAGGCCATGCAAATGGCCCTGGACGCCGAAGGCGAGCCCCTGCCGGTCTCGCCCCTGGCCCTGCGTCTGGACTGGCGCAGCCTGAGCCTGGACCCCGAGGCCCAGCGGCTGGTGATGGAAGACATGAGCGGGCGCATTGCCGACATGCCTTTCGCCGGGGGCCTGCAGATCGAGCAGCTCGACAGCGATCCGCTGATCCGTTTCGAACTCTTTTCCGGGGACTTCCCCGGCAGCGCCCTGATGCCCTTCATTCAGGATGGCCCCGAAGGTCTGGATCTTTCCGGGGTGGAGACCGTCAACTGGCGCTTGGCCGGCGGCCTGGATACCGCCGCCGACCGGCTCACCCTGGATGGTTTCGAATTGCGCCTGGATGAACTGACCGTCGAGGCCGATGGCAGTGTCGATGCCCTGCAGAGCGAAACGCCGGAGGCCGCCCTGAGTCTGAGCGTGTCCGAGTTTTCCCCACGTGCCTTGCTGACTCGCATCGGGCTGGCGGACATGCTGCCCCAGACCCGCGATCCGGATGTGCTGGAGCATTTCGCCCTGCGCGCCGGCATTGAGCATGGCCGCGAGGGCCTGCGTCTGGCCGACCTCAACATCCAGTTGGACGAGACCCTGATCGAAGGTGAACTGGTTCTGCCGGTGCTGGACCCGCCGGCCCTGCGTTTCGCCTTCCAGATCGATGCCATCGACCTGGACCGCTACACCGAGCCGGATGCCGATGAGCCGCCGCCGGAGGAGGGCGAGCCCCTGGACCTGGATGCCATCGAGATTCCCGCCGATGCCATCCGTGGTCATGACATCGAAGGCAGTATTCGGATCGGCGAGCTCGGCATGGCCGGCATCACCATGACTTCCGTGCGCGCCGGCGTCAGCATTCGCGACGATGTGCTGCGCCTGTCGCCTATCAGCGCCGATCTCTATGGCGGTACCCAGACCGGTGAGCTGGTGGTGGACGCCAGCGGCGAAGTGCCGTCCATCCGCTTCAGCGAAGAGTTGGCCGGAGTGCGCATCGGCGATCTGCTCAAGGACATGTTCGAGATGGAGCAGATCACCGGTCTTGCCAATATCACCATGGAGGTTGCCGGCCAGGGCCATACCGTGGGCGAGCTGCGCCCGACCCTGAACGGCAACATGCGACTCCGTTTCGAGGAGGGCGCCCTGGAAGGTGTGGATGTCGCCTACCAGGTCTCCCAGGCCACCGTCCGTTTCCGCGAAGCGGCCAAGGTGCGGGAAGACCGTGGGCGGACGCCGTTCTCCGCCCTGGGGATCAGTGGCACGGTTGAAGATGGTGAACTCATCAGTGACGACTTCGGCATGCTGGTGGAGAATTTCGCCATTCGTGGCAGCGGTTCACTCAGCCTGGTGGACCTCAGTCTCGACTACAATCTGCGCGCCCGCATTCTGGAAGACCCACCCAGCGAGCTGCGTGCCGATGACTTTGATGTCCGCGGGCGGGAACTGCACTTCCGCGTTACCGGCACCGTGCTGGCACCGAGGTTGCGTTTCGACATAGAAAGCCTGCTTCGGGATCAGGCCGGCGAGGAAGTCAGGGAACGTGCCCGTGATCTGGAAGACCGCCTGCGCGACCGCTTCCAGCGATGAGCGATTCGGTCGCCAGCCCGGCCATTGTCGAGAAGGTTATTGCCCAGAAGGTCATCGAATGGCACCGGCATCACGGCCGACATGATCTGCCCTGGCAGCAGACACCCACGCCCTACCGGGTGTGGGTGTCCGAGATCATGCTCCAGCAGACCCAGGTCACCACCGTCATTCCCTATTTCCAGCGCTTCATGGAGCGTTTCCCGGATCTGGTCACCCTGGCCGACGCCCCGGTGGACGACGTCCTGCATCTGTGGTCCGGGCTTGGCTATTACGCCCGTGCCCGCAATCTTCACAGTGCCGCGGTGGTGATCCGCGACGAACATGGCGGGCGCTTCCCGGAAGCGATCGATGCCGTCGAGGCCCTGCCCGGCATCGGCCGCTCCACCGCCGGCGCCATTCTCTCCCTCGCCCTGGGTCAGTCCCATCCCATTCTCGACGGCAACGTCAAACGGGTGCTGGCCCGCTACCATCGGGTTGACGGCTGGCCAGGCCGCACCGCCGTGGCCCGTCGCCTCTGGGAACTGGCCGAAGCCCACCTGCCCGAGCGCGATGCCCGTGCCTGGACCCAGGGGATGATGGACCTGGGTGCCACCGTCTGTACCCGAAGCCGTCCCGACTGTGAGCACTGCCCCCTGGCCGATGGCTGTGGAGGCCACGCCAGCGGCGAGCCCGAGCGCTGGCCCGGCAAGAAACCCAAAAAGGCCCGCCCCCTGCGCAAGACCCGCATGCTCATGCCCGTTGCCGAGGGCCGGGTCCTGCTCCAGCGCCGACCACCGGCCGGCATCTGGGGCGGTCTCTGGGCCTTTCCCGAAGTGGAAGACAGCCCCGCCGCCTGGAGCCGCACCCGCTTCGGCCTGGAGCCCGAGGCAACCGAAACCTGGGCCAGCCTTCGCCACGGCTTCAGCCACTTCGAACTGGAAATCCAGCCCATCCGCCTCGACCTCCCGTCCCGGCCAGAGATCGTGGCCGACACCAACAGCGAATGGTTCCCCCTGGACCATCCCCCCGAAGTCGGCCTCGCCGCCCCCGTGTCGAAACTCCTGGACCAGTTGCGACGGCGGCATTAACAATCCGTAAGAGCGAATTCATTCGCGATTCAGCGGTTGTATCGGCCCCAATCGCGAATGAATTCGCTCCTACGGACGGTGGCGTCTCTCGTAGACCCCCATCCCAAACTGATAAAATCTCCCCCAACCACAAACCCCAACCCCGGAAACCCCCATGACCCGAAAAGTAAACTGCGTCCTCCTCGGAACCGAAGCCGAAGGCCTCGACCGTCCGCCATACCCCGGGGACCTGGGCAAGCGCATCTATGAAAACGTCTCCAAGGCCGCCTGGCAGCAATGGCTCAACCACCAGACAATGCTGATCAACGAATACCGCCTTTCCCCCATCGAGCCCTCGGCCCGCAAGTTCCTGGAAGAGCAAATGGAAAAGTTCTTCTTCAGCAATGACAAGGTCACTAAACCGGAAGGCTACGTGCCCCCGGAATAACGTCCCTACACCTCCCCACCGTAGGAGCGGATTTATCCGCGATCAGGCTCTGTCGGAGTCTCAATCGCGAATGAATTCGCTCCTACGGCGGGATACCACCCGCTCCTTGCTCCTTGCTCCCCATTCTCCTAATAATGGCCCGATGCCAAAACGCCACCCCCCAATCCGCCTCGGCATCCTCTTGGCCACAATCCTGGCCCTAAGCTCCACCCAGGCCCTGGCCAATGCCTTCACCAGCCTCGACCCGCGCTCCATGTCACTGGGTGGCGCCTGGGTGGCCGCAACCCGGCCCTACAATGCCCCCGCCTTCAACCCGGCGCGCCTGGCGGGCAACCCCCAGATCGAAGGGCGGCGGGATGATCGCGCATTCAGCCGGGCCTTTGGTGGCATTCGCCTGATTGACCGGGACGGCTTTCTCGACTCCCTGGACCGCTTCCAGGAAAACGACAACCAGTCCCGTCTGAAACAATCCCTGGATCAACTGGAAGCTCGAATCAGTGATCAAAGCGTCACCCGCCAGGACCTGCGTGCCGTATTCCGCACCGCCGATGAGCTCCTGGATGACTACCAGAGTCTGTCCGACAAACCCCTGCGCCTGGCCGCCAGCGCCGGCTTCAATCTGGGGGCCCCTGGTGAACGCTTCGGCTTCGGCGCCAGCATTCGTCAGAACGCCGTTGTCGGCATGGAACTGCGCATCAGCCAGGAAGATATTTCCCAGGTAAGACAGGTCATCGACTTCATCGAAGTGCTCATGGATATCATCGACGAGGAAGTCATACCGCCCGACCTCGAGCTGCCAGATGTGGGGGACGATCTGACTTCCGATTTTGCCCTGCGCGGGGCCATGGTCAGAGAAGTCGGGCTCAGCGTGGGGGCTCGAATTCCCCAGCAACCCCGGACCTACCTGGGGGTCAACCTGAAGTCCCTGCAGATTGATACATTGGATTGGGAAACGGATGTGGAAAGGGCGCGCACCGAGAACTTCGAGCTTGATGACCAGCGCCTCATTCACGCCGATGTCAACGTGGACCTGGGCGTGATTCACGAGCTCGACGACGGCTGGACCGCCGGCATGATGGTGCGCAATCTGATTCCCCGCGACTACCGCACCGTGCTGGGCAATCAGGTGCCCCTGAGGCCCACCTTTCGCGGCGGCCTGGCCTGGCAGAATCCGCGCTGGACGGTGGCCGTGGACATGGACCTCAATGAGACCGTGGCCATTGGCTTTGACCCGGCCAAGCAATACCTTGCCATGGGGGTTGAGCATCGTCCCCTGCGCTGGCTCAGCTTGCGGGGCGGGTATCGTTATGAGCGGGTGCTGGAAGAGGGCAACATCTCCCTGGGGATCGGCCTGTCCAGCCGCCGCAGCCATTTCGACCTCGCCCTCAGCGGCGACGCCGGCGACTCCTTCGGCGCCGCCATGCAGTTCGGCGTCAGGTTTTGAGAGCAGCGAGCGGCGAGCTTCGAGCAAAACAAGGCCCTGCCAATCCGTCGCCGGAGCGAATTCATTCCCGATCGGGAGCTTGATCCCCCTCTGTCTCCCCCTTCCGAGCGGAGCTCGCAAGGGGGAGGACCTTGTAAGTGGATTGGGGATGGATTCAGGCGACTGCCTCATCGAAGGGCCCTCCCCCTTGCCGCCGGCGGCGGGAAGGGGGAGACGGAGGGGGATCAGACTCTAGCCATCAAGATAAGACCGAACTTCCCGAAGCGCCTTCACCAGCCTGTTCCGCTCGCGCACTGGAATCTGCCCCATCCGCTCCTTCAGATGCACAATATGCGCCGGAAACACCTCCCGAAAGGTCGCCTCACCCTTCTCGGTCAGCCGGGCATAGGTCCGTCGCCGATCCTCCTCGCAGGGAACCCGCTGCACCAGGCCCTTGCGCTGGAGGCGATCCACCACACTGGTCAACGTGGTCTTGAACAGCAAGGTACTCTCGCCCAGCTCAGTCAGGGTCATCCCGGGAGTATTGCCCAGCGTCATGAGCACATCGAACTCCGCCGGATTGAAGCCGTGGCGGCGGATATCGGGAATGGCATAGGACTCAAAGGCCTGATAGGTCCGGACCAATTCCCGGATCAGGGTCATGAAGGGTTCTCGGGCAGCTTCTTCGGGCGTCATTGTTATCGTCCAGCGGCCAGTTTCTCGACATCGAACACAGACTGTAGCAGGCCCGGCCTCACTGTCCCTGCAGGAGGCTTGGTTCACGGAGCCAGTGGATTACCCTTTTCCCCGGACTGCAAAGCGTCGATACTCTCTGATTCTCGAGCCATTCTACCTGCAAGGAAAGATCGGGAGAATCGGACCAGAGAAAGATAATTCTACCGACACAAGCAGGGGCAGGTATGTCTTTCAGCCAAAGGGGTCAGCACTGGATAGCGGGGTTGGACCGTGCATTGGGTTTTCCGCGTGAGCGCCGCCGCTTCCGTCGCCGGCATGGCTACCCGCCAAACCTCCGCCAGCCCCGAAGCTTCAACGAGAAGATTGTCTGGCGCAAACTCTTTGACCGCAATCCGGATTTCGTCCGTGTTGCCGACAAGGTTGAGGTCCGCGACTACCTCTGCGAGGTTCTCGGTCGCGACCAGGCCGAGCCCCACCTCGTACCCCTCCAGCAGGTATGCGAGCGGGCGGAGGAACTGCAACTGGATCAGCTCACTCGCCCCTGCGTCATCAAGCCCAGCCACTCGTCGGGCCGGGTGATGTTCCTGCGGGGTGACGACCATGAGCCCGGCAGCAAGGCTGTTCAAGCCCAATGCAATCAGTGGTTGAGGGAATACGATTACGGCATTCGCCGCCACGAGTGGGTCTACACCTGTCTCCAGCCCCGCATCATGGTGGAAGAACTGCTGGATGACGGCAGTGGCCAGGCGCCCCCTGATTACAAGTTCTTCGTCTTTCACGGCCGGTTGGAGATGGTGCATGTGGACCTGGACCGCTTCCAGGGTCACCGCCGGTCCGTCTTCGACCGGGACTGGCGGCATCTCGACCTGGAGTACGAATTTCCCCGCGGCCCGGATCTGCCCCGTCCGTCGGGGTTCGACACGATGCGCGATCTGGCCGAGCGCGCCGCCGCCGGTTTCGATTTCATGCGCGTGGATCTTTACAACATCGACGGCCACATCTACTTCGGTGAACTCACCTGCTATCCGGCCTCTGGCCGCGGCCATTTCTCTCCCACCGACTTCGATTTCCAGCTTGGCAGCAAATGGCGCATCCCCGCTTAGAACCATCCGGCCTTTGAAAAATTGGTCCAACAGGTGCAAACTCAACCCGCTGCCGGGGGGAAGATTCAGAAGAAAGGATTCGAGGGAGAGGGGAATGCTGCTTAAATCGCTTGGCTACCGGCTGGAAGCCGCTCTGGACCGTTTATTGGCCTATCCGCTGGAACGAAGACGCTTCAAGCGCGACGTGGGTTACTGGCCCCGCCTGCGCCGACCGCGCAGTTACAACGAGAAAATCGTCTGGCGCAAGCTGTTTGATCGCAATCCCCAGCTCGCCCGCGTGACCGACAAGTGGTTGCTGAGAGGCTACGCCATTGAGCAGTTGGGACGCGAGCGCGCCGAGGAGCACCTGGTTCCCCTCTACGGCCTCTACAACAAGCCCGAGGCCATGACGGAGGCCGACCTTGCCCGTCCCTGCGTGATCAAGCCGACCCATTCCTCCGGCCGCGTGATGCTGTTTCCCGAGGGCCTGGACCGTGACATCGGCGAGGTCCGCGAGCGCGTCGCCCACTGGCTGGCCGAGCCCGCCCACCGCATTCGCCACCATGAATGGGCCTACTCTCAGCTCAAGCCAAGGGTCATGGTCGAGGCCTGGCTGGAAGGCGAGAACGGTCAGCCCCCGCCGGACTACAAATTCCTGGTCTTCGGCGGGCGCACGCGCCTGATTCAGGTCCATCAGGACCGCTTCGGCAATCATTGCCGCTCGGAATTCGACCGCGACTGGCGCTTTCTGGAAGTCGACGGCGACGGGCGCGGCAGCGACCCCCTGCCGTGCCCCGAGCGCTATCCGGAGATGCTGGCCCTGGCCGAGCGTCTGGCCCAGCCCTTTGATTTCATGCGGGTGGATCTCTATCTGGTCGGGGGGCGGATCTACCTTGGCGAGCTCACCGCTTACCCAGGCTCCGGGCGGCGTTGTTTCGATCCCAGCCAATTTGATTTCGAGCTCGGGCGCCACTGGCGTCTTCCCGGGCCGGGGGTCCGACTCGGCCTCGGCAGGCAACCGGAACTGGCCCGCTAGTCAGCCGGCGGCGGTTCAGATTTCGCCGCGCAGCCAGGCCCAGCCCAGGCCGAGATATTCGTGGATGGCCCGCTCGGTCATGGCCAGGGCATTGGCGGTCGGCAGTAGCAGTCGCGTCGGCCTGCCCCCCCGGGTCCGCCAGACCGTGGGTGCCGGTATCGGCTCCAGGCCCTGCTTGCGGGCGAGAGCCATGGCCCGGGGCATATGCGAGGCCGAGGTCACCAGCACAAAGGACTCACCTCCCAGCCTCTCGGCCAGTGCCCGAGCCTCCTCGCGGGTATTGCCGGGCCCCGGCTGGGTCTCCATCCGCGCCGGATCCACCCCCAGGGAAAGCGCGGCCCGGCTCATCACCGTGGCGCTGGGCGCACCCGCAAAGGCAGTCCCGCCCGAGAGCAGCAAACGGCTGTCCTCAATGGCCTGATGCACCCGCATCCCCTCCATCAGACGCAGCGCCGCAACCCCGGAAAGACGCGTGGTGGCAGGCCGCTCCGAGGCATCCGAGGCATAGGAACCCAGCACCACCACCCAACCCACATCGGCCAGCGCCTCCGGACTCTCCAGCGGCTCGTACTGACGCTCCAGCGGCAGCAGCAGGGCCCGCGCAAAGGGCTCATTGGAAGCCAGCCCCAGAATCAAAACCCCACAGGCCCCCAACACCAAACCCCAGCTCCGCCAGCCCGTCACGACCAGCCCGCCGCCCACGAGCAGCAGGACCAGCACAATGGCGAGAGGGGAGAGCAGAAAGGAGAGACCGTTAGCCATTCCAGATAGGGGTTCCGTGTTGGTGACTGCAGGCGAATTTTAACCCATGAAGAGACAGATCGCCGCGCCCGGCCAAGGTTTTGTTTTTGGGTTAGGGGCACGTATCAAGCCGTAGGAGCGGATTCATCCGCGAACCGGCGTCAGAGTCAGCCCCCCAATCGCGAATAAATTCGCTCCTACGGCCAAGGGCCATCCCACCCCCTAACCCCTAACTCCTCACCCCTAACCCCTGATATAATCCCCAGTCTTCCAAACCCAGCAACACCCCCGGTGAACGCCCATGCCCGGCAAGCTCTTCGTCCAAACCCACGGCTGCCAGATGAACGAATACGACTCCGCCAAAATGGTGGATGTCCTCGTCGACGCCCATGGCATGAGCGTGACCCAGGACCCCCGCGAGGCGGACGTCATCCTGCTCAACACCTGCTCGGTGCGGGAAAAGGCCCAGGAAAAGGTCTTCTCCCAGCTCGGCCGCTGGAAGGACCTCAAACAGGCCAATGAAAACCTCGTGATCGGCGTGGGCGGCTGTGTCGCCAGCCAGGAAGGGGAGGCCATCGTCCAGCGGGCCGATTTCGTGGACATGGTCTTCGGCCCGCAGACCGTGCACCGCCTGCCGGCCATGGTCGAAGAAGCGCGGGCCAAGAAACAGCCGGTGGTGGATGTCTCCTTCCCCGAGATCGAGAAATTCGACAAGCTGCCAGAGCCCCGGGCGGAAGGCCCCACCGCCTTCGTCTCGGTCATGGAAGGCTGCTCCAAGTACTGCACTTTCTGCGTGGTCCCCTACACCCGTGGCGAGGAAATCTCCCGCCCCTTTGACGATGTCATCGCCGAGACCGTGCAGCTCGCCGAGCAGGGTGTGCGCGAGATCACCTTCCTCGGCCAGAACGTCAACGCCTACCAGGGCCCCATGGCCGACGGCGGCACCGCCTCATTAGGCCTGCTGATCCGCTACGCCGCCAAGATCGACGGCATCGAGCGGATTCGCTTCACCACCTCCCACCCGGTGGAATTCACCGACGATCTCATTGAGGCCTATCGCGACGTGCCCGAGCTCGCCGGCTATCTCCACCTGCCGGTGCAAAGCGGCTCCGACCGCATCCTCGCCGCCATGAAGCGCGGCCACATGGCCCTCGAATACAAGCAGAAGATCCGCAAGCTGCGCGAGGCCCGCCCCGGCATCAGCATTTCCTCGGATTTCATCATCGGCTTCCCCGGCGAGACCGAGAAAGACTTCAACGACACCATGCAGCTGATCGCCGATGTCGGCTTCGACCAGAGCTTTTCCTTCATCTACAGCCGCCGCCCCGGCACCCCGGCGGCGAGCTTCGAAGACGACGTCAGCCTGGAAGAGAAAAAGCGCCGCCTGGCCCTGCTCCAGGACCGGGTCAACAAGCAGGCCCGGGCGATCAGCGAAGCCATGGTGGGCACCACCCAGCGGGTGCTGGTGGAAAAGCACTCCAAGAAGGACGAGCGCCAGCTCGCCGGGCGCACCGAGAACATGCGCTGGGTCAACTTCGATGCCCCCGAGGCGCTGATCGGGCAGTTCGTGGACGTGGTCATCACCGAAGCCATGCCCAACAGCCTGCGCGGGCGCCTCAGCGACGAGGCCATCAAGCAGGCCGGCTGAGCCGGCTTCGGCCTGCCCCGGGCAGGCCCCACGCCAGCATGATGGATAGAGTCGGGCTAGCCTGATAATCTCCCCCGAATCCAAGACTTCTGGAAAGGGGAGAGCGTGATGCTCCGGGAAACCAGGGAGTGGTGGTCTGGCCTTGGCAACGTCCACCGCTTTTTCATCGTCTGTCTGCTGATCTCGCCCATGCTGCTGTTGCTGTGGCGGGATGGGCGCAACCTCACCCTGCTGCTGGCCGGCCTGCCCGGGCTCTGGTTCGGCGTGCGCATGGGCTTTCTCCGCTTCACCAACATCGACGGCCACCGCTGGCTGTGGGCGGTATTCGCCTTTCTCGGCGTGGGCATCTTCACCTGGGCGGCCAATGCCTTCGTGGAAGGCGGCATCGACCGCATGGCCCGCCATTACCGCCTGCTGTTCTTCCTCCCCTTCCTCATCACCCTCATCTGGGCCCGCCCGCCCAAGCGCCTGATCTGGGCGAGCCTGGGCCTGGCCGGCATCGCCATCGGCATTGCCGCCCTGGTCGAGCTCTGGCAGGTGGGCGAGGGCCTCAATCACCGGGTTGCCGGTGATGCCCACATCATGAGCTACGGCATCATCAGCGCCATGATTGCGACGGCCGTGGCCGGCGCCGCCTGGCAATATCGCCAGGAAAAGGCCCTGGCCCTGTTCCTCGCCCTCGGCGCGGCGCTCGCCCTGGTGGGCGTGATCGGCTCCGGTGTGCGCGCGGGGCTTTTGGCGGTGGCCGGCGGTATCTTCGTGCTCGCCATTCTTTTCGCTCGCAATGGTGACCGCCGCGCCGCTGCCGTCTTCCTCGGCGGGCCCGCGATCCTGCTGGCGGCCGTCGTCCTGGTGGCCCAGAACGGTATCACCCAGCGGATCTTCGAAGGCTTCAACGAAATCGAGCGCTACGCCGAAACCGAGGCCACGATGCCGCCCCGGGAGGCAGTCGCCGAGCCCGGCTGCATGGACAACGCCACCCTGCTGGAAGCGACGCTTGCCAGCACCGGTTTCCGCGCCACCGCGCTCGAGCAGCCCCGCGTCATCGAGGAGGAGGGCCCCTGCGGCGCTGGCGTCCGTTACCGTTTCCAACCGGTCACCGCCGAAGCCGTCCATGAAGCCACCGCGCGCCTCTACCGCAGCGTCCACGACCAGGCCGAACCCACCCCCGCCCGGGTTCACGCACGTGGCGAAGGTGCCCGAATCCGCGTCGCCGGCGGCGACTGGCAGACCGTGCCCCGCGAGCTGAGCGCCATCGACCTGCGTCCGGGCCTGTCGGCCGGACAGTACATCGACATCCGCATCGACGCCGGCGGCTGGCTGGAATGGACCCCCGAGGCCCTGTTCCCCGGCGAATACCGCTACCCCCATGTGATCGGTTCCATGCCCAAGCGCCTGGAAATGTGGCGCTTCGCCATGATTGGTTTTGGCGAGAAGCCGCTCTTCGGCCACGGCACCGGCGCCTTCCGCGCCGTCACCGGCCCCTGGATCGAGCAGGGAATGGCCGCGCCCATCATCGAACCCTACTCCCACGCCCACAGCGAGTACCTGGATTCACTCGCCACCCGGGGCCTGGGCGGCATCGCCGCACTCATGCTGCTGCTGTTCGTGCTGATCTACCTCTCCCTGCGCCGCCGGGAAGGCCAGCCGAGAAGCCCCGACTACCCCGGCATCCCCATGGCCGCCGCCTGGGTCGCCCTGGCCTGCGCCTTCATCACCGAAGCCGGCCTGTCCATGAACCTGCACGTCATCACCATCGCCCTGTTCATGGCCCTGACCCTCTACCTGACCGACAAGACCCGCCAGCCCCAGGACTGGTGCCAAAACCGCTTGGTTTTTTGGAAATAGAACCGGGGCCTAATCGCAGCCCCCTGTAGGCGCGGATTCATCCGCGCAATGGTTCTAAATCCACCCCCAAGCCACTTACAAGGTCCTCCCCCTTGCGAGCTCCGCTCGGAAGGGGGAGACAGAGGGGGATCGGGAAGCGGGCACTGCCAAGGCCCTTCAATCCCCCTCCATCTCCCCCTTCCCGCCTCCGGCGGCAAGGGGGAGGGCCCTTCGAATGTGCAGTCGCCAAAACCCACCCCCAAGCCACTTACAAGGTCCTCCCCCTTGCGAGCTCCGCTCGGAAGGGGGAGACAGAGGGGGATCCCACAGCTCGCCGCTCGAAGCTCGCCGCTCCCATGCTAAAATCCCCGCCCCGTGAACACCCCAACCCCCAAAACCGAAGCCACCCCACAGGACCAACCCAACTGGCGCGCCGTCGGCGCCCTCTCCGGGGTCTTTGCCCTGCGCATGCTGGGCATCTTCATGGTCTTCCCGGTGCTGGCCGTCTGGGCCGCCGACCTCCCCGATGCCACCCCGGCCCTGATCGGCCTCGCCCTCGGCGTCTATGGCATCACCCAGGCCCTGTTCCAGATCCCCATGGGCGCACTCTCGGATCGCTTCGGCCGCCGGCGCATTATCGTCGCCGGGCTGTTGATCTTCGCCGCCGGCGGGCTGGTGGCGGCCTCGGCGGAAACCATCTGGGGCGTAATTGCCGGCCGTGCCCTGCAGGGCGCCGGCGCCATCGCCGCCGCCATCACCGCGCTGGTGGCCGACATCACCCCGGCGCGTTTCCGCACCCGCGCCATGGCCGTCATCGGTGCCAGCATCGGCGGCGCCTTTGGCCTGTCCATGGTTCTCGGCCCCCTGCTGGAAGGGCTCATCGGCGTCCCCGGCATCTTCCTGCTCACCGCCGTGCTCGGCATCGCCGCCGCCGGCTGGCTGCTGCTCACCGTCCCCCGGGGCGCACCCAACGGCGCCCCGGCCGCGACAGGGCAGGGCGGCCGCCTCGGCCTGGATCTCTTCCGCCAGCCCGGCTTCACCGGCCTGACCATGGGCATCTTCATGCTGCACATGGTCCTCACCGCCGGCTTCGTCATCCTCCCGGGCCTGCTCCGCGACAGCACCGGCCTGGCCGTCTCCGGCCACTGGCAGATCTATCTCCCGGTCCTGATCGCCGCCGTGCTCTGCATGGTGCCCATGGTCCTCAAAGCCGAGCGCGGCACCCGCGCCCACGGCATGGTCCTGCTTGCCCTCGCCCAGGTCGCCGCCGGGCTCGCCGTCATGGCCTTCGCCAACAGCAGCGCCTGGCCGGTGATTGCCGGGCTGTGGCTATTCTTCATCGGCTTCACCTTCATGGAAGCCCACCTCCCGGCCCGGGTCAGCCAGGTCGTCCCCGAAGACCGCCGCGGCGCGGCCCTCGGCCTTTACTCCACCGCCCAATTCCTCGGCGCCTTCGTCGGCGGCGCCGGCGGCGGCCTCTTCCTAGGCTTCACCAACATCCCCACCACCCTCGGCCTCGCCGCCGCCCTAATGACCCTCTGGCTCCTCCTGATGGCCACCGCCTGCCGGCCCAGGAACAGCTAAGAAGCGCCCGGGTCTTTGAATCCCCCTCCGACTCCCCCTTCCCGCCGCCGGCGGCAAGGGGGAGGGCCCTTCGAAGGCACAGTTGCCGGAATCCACCCCAAAGCCTCTTACCAGGTCCTCCCCCTTGCGAGCTCCGCTCGGAAGGGGGAGACAGAGGGGGATCAGGTCCGAGCGCAGTGCCCGGTTCATTGAATCCCCCTCCGACTCCCCCTTCCCGCCCCCGGCGGCAAGGGGGAGGGCCCTTCGAAGGCACAGTTGCCGGAATCCACCCCAAAGCCCCTTACAAGGTCCTCCCCCTTGCGAGCTCTGCTCGGAAGGGGGAGACAGAGGGGGATCAGGTCCGAGCGCAGTGCCCGGTTCATTGAATCCCCCTCCGACTCCCCCTTCCCGCCTCCGGCGGCAAGGGGGAGGGCCCTTCGAAGGCACAGTCACCGGAATCCACCCCAAAGCTCCTTACAAGGTCCTCCCCCTTGCGAGCTCTGCTCGGAAGGGGGAGACAGAGGGGGATCCCCCAGCACTCAGCACTCAGCACTCAGCACTCAGAACTCAGAACTCAGAACTCAGAACTCAGAACTCAGAACTCCCCCACCCCTAACCCCTAACCCCTCACTCCTAACATCCGCTACAATGCGCGCCTTTCGCCACTAGAAAGCACTCAGCCCCAAGGGAGCACGGAATGAACATCGCAGTCGTCGGCACCGGATACGTAGGCCTGGTCACCGGAGCCTGCTTCGCCGAGATGGGCAACACCGTCATCTGCGTGGACACGGACGCCGAAAAAGTCGAACGCATGAAACAGGGCGAATGCCCCATCTATGAACTCGGCCTGCCGGACATGCTGCCCCGCAACATTGAGGAAGGCCGCCTGCGCTTCACCACCCAGTTGGCCGAAGCCGCCGAGACCGCCGACATCTTCTTCATCGCCGTGGGCACCAACCCCGCCGCCGACGGCTCCGCCGACCTGTCCGCCGTCATGGCCGTGGCCCGCCAGCTGGGCGAAACCATCCAGCGCCCGGCCATCATCGTGGACAAGTGCACCGTCCCCGTCGGCACCGGCGAGAAGGTCGAGGCCACCGTGCGCGAGGCCCTGGAAAAGCGCGGGGCGAATATTGCATTCGAGGTCATCTCCAACCCGGAATTCCTCAAGGAAGGTGCCGCCGTCGCCGACTTCATGCGCCCCGACCGGGTCATCATCGGCACCGACAGCGAATGGGCGCGGGAAGTCATGGGCAAGCTCTACGCCCCCTTCACCTCCAAAAATGACCGCATCCTCTACATGGGCCGGCGCGACGCGGAAATGACCAAGTACGCCGCCAACGCCATGCTGGCCACCAAGATTTCCTTCATGAACGAAATGGCCAGTCTCGCCGAAGCCCTGGACGTGGACATCGAACAGGTCCGCCACGGCATCGGCTCCGACCCGCGCATCGGCTACAGCTTCATCTACCCCGGCTGCGGTTACGGCGGCTCCTGCTTTCCCAAGGACGTCAAGGCCCTGATCCAGACCGCGAAAGAGCAGGGCTTCGACCCGGCCATCCTGGATGCGGTGGAACGTCGCAATGCCGAGCAGAAGAAAAGCCTCAACCGCAAGATCAGCGCCCGCTTCGGCGACGACCTCTCCGGGCTCACCTTCGGCCTCTGGGGTCTGGCCTTCAAGCCCGGCACCGACGACATGCGCGAGGCCCCGGCCAAGGAAGTCCTCGCCCACGTCATCGAACGCGGCGCCACCGTGCTCGCCTACGACCCCGAAGCCATGGACACCGCCCGCGCGGAACTCCCCGCCGAGTGGTTCGAGTCCGGCAAGCTCAAGCTGGTGGATCACCAATACGAGGCCACCAACGGCATCGACGCCCTGGTCCTGGTCACCGAATGGAAGCCCTTCCGCCAGCCGGACTTCGACACCCTGGCCCAAAAGATGAAACAAAAAATCATCTTCGACGGCCGCAACCAGTACGAGCCGTCCCAGATGAAAGTCCTCGGCTTCGAATACACCGGCATCGGCCGCAAGGCCTGAGGGCGGCGACGCGGCTGAGAAACCCCAGGGTCTTTCAATCCCCCTCCGTCTCCCCCTTCCCGCCTCCGGCGGCAAGGGGGAGGGCCCTTCGACGAAGCCGCGGCGGTTGAATCCACCCCCAGGCCACCTACAAGGTCCTCCCCCTTGCGAGCTTTGCTCGGAAGGGGGAGACAGAGGGGGATCAGGAAGTGGGCAGTGCCGTGGCCAATGAATCCCCCTCCGTCTCCCCCTTCCCGCCTCCGGCGGCAAGGGGGAGGGCCCTTCGACGAAGCCGCGGCGGTTGAATCCACCCCAAGCCATCCACAAGGTCCTCCCCCTTGCGAGCTTTGCTCGGAAGGGGGAGACAGAGGGGGATCAGGAAGTGGGCAGTGCCGTGGTCTTTCAATCCCCCTCCGACTCCCCCTTCCCGCCATTCGGCGGCAAGGGGGAGGGCCCTCCGGCGAAGCCGCGGCGGTTGAATCCACCCCCAGGCCATCCACAAGGTCCTCCCCCTTGCGAGCTTTGCTCGGAAGGGGGAGACAGAGGGGGATCAGGAAGTGGGCAGTGCCATGGTCTTTCAATCCCCCTCCGACTCCCCCTTCCCGCCATTCGGCGGCAAGGGGGAGGGCCCTCCGGCGAAGCCGCGGCGGCTGAATCCACCCCGAGCCATCCACAAGGTCCTCCCCCTTGCGAGCTCCGCTCGGAAGGGGGAGACAGAGGGGGATCCCCCAGAACTCAGCACTCAGAACTCACACTCTGTAATCCCACCCCCACACCCCCCATCAAAATTCCCCTAATGATTCACCCCCCCGAATCCCGTAGAATCCTCCACAGTCGCAACAACCACATTCAGGGGAACAAGCAATGGCCAGCAGAGGCGTCAACAAAGCCATCATCGTCGGTAACCTGGGTGCCGACCCGGAAACCAAATACACCCCCTCCGGCGCGGCGGTCACCAACATCCGCGTGGCCACCTCCGAACAATGGCGGGACAAGCAGACCGGCGAACAGCAGGAACGCACCGAATGGCACCGGGTGGTCTTTTTCGGCAAGCTTGCCGAAATCGCCGGCGAATATCTGCGCAAGGGCTCCAAGGTCTATCTCGAAGGCCGCATTCAGACCCGCAAATGGCAGGGCCAGGACGGTGTTGACCGCTACACCACCGAAATCGTCGCCAACGAGATGCAGATGCTCGACTCGCGCAGCGGTGGCGGCGAATTCAGCCAACGCCCCCCGGCCCAGAACCAGGGCCAGCAACAACCCGCCGCCCAAAGCAGCGCCGGCGGCATGAGTGACACCGACTTCGACGACGATATTCCGTTCTAGGGAAATCCCCCTCCGACTCCCCCTTCCCGCCACCGGCGGCAAGGGGGAGGGCCCTTCGGCGGGGCCGTGGCGGTTGAATCGACCCCGGAGCCATTTACAAGGTCCTCCCCCTTGCGAGCTCCGCTCGGAAGGGGGAGACAGAGGGGGATCAGGGACAAAGGCACTGCCGTGGTCCTTCAATCCCCCTCCATCTCCCCCTTCCCGCCATTCGGCGGCAAGGGGGAGGGCCCTTCGGCGGGGCCGTGGCGGTTGAATCGACCCCGGAGCCACTTACAAGGTCCTCCCCCTTGCGAGCTCCGCTCGGAAGGGGGAGACAGAGGGGGATCCCCTCAGCACTCAGCACTCAGCACTCAGCACTTCACTAAACCCCTTCCCCAAGCTATCCTTACCACTCTCGGTGTGGCGCTCTGGGGGGGGGAGTGCCCCTGTCACCGCCGACAGGGTCACGCCGGTTCCATTTTTATCCGCCTGACACGGACGATAGGCGCTGGGGAGGTTGAAGCCCAATGAAGGGTGCTCAGAAACCGCAACACAACAGCAACCATCAGCCACGGCGGATTCGCCGTGCCCTGATCATTGCCCATGATGCCCTCTGGGTCCCCCTGGCCATTGCCGCCGCCTTCTGGGTCCGCTTCAACCTCGGCCCCATCCCGGCGGACTTCTGGCTCCCCATGCTCATCCTGGCCGCGGTCGCCATCCCGGCCCACATGCTCACCTTCTGGGCCTTCGGCGCCTACCGCGGCGTCTGGCGCTTCGCCTCCATGCCCGACCTGGTGCGCCTGTCCAAGGCCGTCGCCGTGGGTGCGCTCATCACCCTCGCCGCCCTGTTCATCTACGACCGCCTTGCCGGCGTGCCGCGCTCGGTGATCTTCCTCTATCCGCTCTTCCTGCTCGGCGGCACCGGCGGCGCGCGGGCCTTCTACCGGGCGCTCAAGGAATACCACATCCACCGGCGCGAGGAACGCGGCGTCCAGAACGTGATCGTGGTCGGCGCCGGCAAGAACGGCGAGCACGTCCTGCGCGGCCTGCGCGTCTATACCAGCCTGCGCCCGGTCGGCCTGGTGGATGATGACCCCAACAAATGGGGCACCGAAATCTACGGCGTGCGCGTGCTCGGCCCCACCAGCCAGCTCGCCGAACTCTGCCGGCGCAAGCGGGCCGACCAGGTCATCGTCGCCATTCCCAAGCCGGGCCGTAAGACCTACTCCCGAATCCTTGCCCAGGCCAACGAGGCCGGTGTCCATTGCCAGGTCAGCGCGAGCATGACCGAGGACGAGGAGGGCAACGGCTTCGGAGGCCTGCGCCCGGTCACCACCGAGGATGTGCTCGGCCGCGACCCGGTCAACCTCGACGACGGCGCCATCGCCGCCACCGTTCGCAACAAGACGGTGCTGGTCACCGGCGGGGGCGGCTCCATCGGCCTGGAGCTGTGCAAGCGCGTGCTGGGCCACGAACCGGCCCGCCTGGTGGTCTTCGACCAGTCCGAATACAACCTCTACGAGGCCGAGCACGCCCTGTCCATGGCCCGCAGTCAGGCGCCCATCGACTTCGTCCTCGGCGATGTCTGCGATCAGGCCCGGGTCCAGGCCCTGTTCCGGCAGAAAAAGCCGGATATCGTCCTGCACGCGGCCGCCTACAAGCACGTCCCCATGCTCGAGAGCAATGTGGTCGAGGGTGTGCGCAACAACACCTTGGGCACCCGCATCATCGCCGAGGCCGCCGGCCACTTTGGTGTGCGCAAGTTCGTGCTGGTCTCCACCGACAAGACCGTCCACCCCACCAACGTCATGGGCGCCTCCAAGCGCGCTGCAGAACTCTTGTGCCTGTCGCTGCAAAAGCGCCACCCGGACACCTGCTATCTCATCACCCGCTTCGGCAATGTGCTCGGCTCAGCCGGCTCGGTGATTCCGTTGTTCGAGCGCCAGATCCGCGAGGGCGGGCCGGTCACCGTTACCCACCCCGAGGTCAAGCGCTTTTTCATGACCATCGAGGAAGCCACCGGCCTGATCATCCAGGCCACGGCCCTGAGCCGCGGCGGGGAAGTCTTCGTGCTGGAAATGGGCCAGCCCATCCTGATCCGGGAACTGGCCGAGAACATGATCCGCCTCTCCGGGCTCACCCCCGGCGAGGACATCAAGATCGTCTACACCGGCCTGCGCCCCGGCGAAAAGCTGGAAGAACAACTCTTCTACGACACCGAAACCCTGCACGGCACCGGCCACAGCAAACTGCTCCTGGCCGACAACAACGACATCGCCGCCGGCATCGAGGAAAACGTCGAGGCCCTGACCAGCGCGGCGCTCGCCCGCAGCGAAACCGGCGTCCTCGACGCCCTCGGCCGTCTCGTCCCCGAATTCAACCGCCGCCGCGACGAGGCCGAACCGCGCCACGACCAAACCCTGTCCGACAGCCCCCAGGACCAGGCCAAACTCCCCACCAGCCTGCGCGTCATAAAATAACCCGGCCCCCCACCCCACCGTAGGAGCGGATTCATCCGCGATCAAGCCTTAAGGAACCTCTGATTAATTCATTCGCGCCCACGGCGGGAGGCCGCCCGCGTCCTCCCGCTTGTCCCTTGTCCCCCGAAACAGGCTACACGGGCTCCATACCGGCGGCGACTGGAGTTATACGCAATAAAATTCTATTATGCGTATAACTCCAGTGGAGATTGGCTGATGCATTACACGCCTTTGTCCCTCACCGCCCGGACGCTGTATGCCGAACTGAGCGAACTGGCCCTCGGCATGGGATTGGCCAGCGACATGGGCAAACGCCCCGGTTCCCTCGTCCGCAAGACGGTGAAAGGGCGCGATTATCTCTATTACCAGTATCTCGACCTGGCGGGCCAGCGCCGACAGGCCTATCTTGGCGCCAGCGAATCGCGGGCGGCCCGGGTCATTGAACAGGCGCTGTCGCTGTCCAGTGAGGAGCGTGAGGACCGCACCCAGCTTCAGAAGCTGCGGGCCGCCTTCATCGGCGCGGGCGGTACGCCCATCGACACCGCGCCCGCCAGGGTCCTGGTGGCCTTCGCCGAAGCCGGCATCTTCCGCCCATCCTCCGAATACGGCGTTCTGGTTGGAACCCTGGCCTTCCATGTCTATGGCAACCTGCTCGGTGTGCGTTGGGCCAGCCCAACCCGCACCCAGGACATCGACATCGCCGGGCAATCCGACATCGGCCTGGCCATCCCGCAACCCGACGAGCCCTTGCCGGATGTCCTGGCCCGGCTTGAGATGGGCTTCGTCCCTGTCCCGCCGCTCAATCCCAAAGCACCTTCAACCAGCTTTCGTGTGCGTGGCCGTGAGCTGCGCGTGGACCTGCTGACGCCGGAAATCGGCAAGGCCAAGGGCGTTCGCCGTGTACCGGCTCTCAAGAGCAGGGCCACCGCGCTACGCTTTCTCGATTACCTGATCGAAGACACCATGCCGGCCGTTGCCATCGGCCGCAAGCAGCTTGCACTGGTGAATGTGCCCCACCCGGAACGCTTCGCACTGCACAAGCTGCTGGTCTCCGAAAACCGGCCACCGGCCTTTGCCGCCAAATCCGAAAAGGATCGGGTCCAGGCCCTGCAGCTACTCGCGGTTCTCCGGGAAGAAGCGCCTGATGGCCTGGCCGAGGCCGTATCAGCCATTGAACAGCGCGGCACCGGCTGGCGATCCCGCCTGGTCAAGGCCCTCGACAAATGCGCCGAACGCCACCCGGCGGAGACTGACTTCGTCCGCCAGCACCTCAGCTGATCCCCCACTGTGGAAGAGGCTTCAGCCTCGACTTCCCAGAGCAGCCAGCCATCCCCCCGGCCGTAGGAGCGGATTCATCCGCGATCAAGCCTTAAGGAACCTCTGATGAATTCATTCGCGCCCGCAGCCAACGGGATTTTTCCTCTCGCGAGGCGCGACGAGCGTAGTGTAGCCCCTGTGCTACATGAGCGAGGAGTA
>NZ_JAYGII010000020.1:0-54005 GCF_034931365.1 Natronospira elongata | reverse complement strand
TGGTGCCCTTCGGGGAATTCTTCCCGGTGCCGGATTTCGTGCGCAACTGGATGCGGATGATGAACCTGCCCTACTCGGATTTCGAGCGAGGCGGTCTGGACCAGGAGCCCCTGACCATCGGCGGCCATCCGGTGGGGGCCTCCATCTGCTATGAAGATGTCTTTCCCCGGGTCATTCGACCACCGCTGCCGGAGGCCACCCTGCTGGTCAATGTCAGTAACGATGCCTGGTTTGGTGAGTCCATCGCCCCCCATCAGCATCTTGAGATCGCCCGCATGCGTAGTCTCGAAAGCGGCCGCGAGATGCTCCGGGCCACCAACACCGGTGTTTCGGCCATCATTGATCACCAGGGCCGGGTGCGGGAGCGCCTGCCCCAGTTCGAGACCGATGCCCTGGTGGGGGAATTCCAGCACCGGGAAGGGGCAACACCGTTTGTGCTGACCGGCAACTGGATCAATGTGCCGGTGTTCTTGCTGTTGATTGGCTTGGGGGTTTGGCTTGGGAGGGTTAGGGGTAAGGGGCAATCCTTCTGCTGTAGGAGCGGATTCATCCGCGATAGGGGCTCGGTCAAAGCCTTGATCGCGGATGAATCCGCCCCTACGACTGCCTACTCCCGCGCATCCGCGCGGGCCAGCGCTTCGATGCGCAGGACCACGGACTGAACGATTTCCTCTTCCAGGGAGCGGGCGACGCGGCGGGTTTCCTGGGAGATGCCAAGGGGGTCTTCGGCGTCGGTGCTGATGTCGCGGTTGAGGACCATGCGCTGGCGTTCCACCAGGGTGTTGCCGTCCCGATCTCGGACGTCGAACTCGATGTGGTAAATGACCCGCAGTTCTTCGGGGCGGCCACGGAGGTTGACCGAGAGCACTTCCCGGCTCGAACCCGACTCCAGGACCCGCAGGATGGCGGTGGCCTCCTCCCGGTCCCAGCTGACTCTTGAATCACCACTGTCGAGCAGGCGGCGGAGCTCCCGCGCCAGGGGGCCGTGGGGATCACCGCTGTCGATATAGATGACCGCCATCTCTTCCGGCAACTGAGGCGCACCGCGCAACTGCCAGCCACAGGCGGTGAGGGCCAGGCTCAGAGCCAGGAGGCAGATTGTCAGGGTCTTTTGCACGGTGTCAGTCTCGTTCGAAAGATGTAGCAGCCCGGGTTGCATACCGCCGTAGGAGCGGATTCATCCGCGATCATGGCTTCGGCCGCCCCCTATCGCGGATGAATCCACTCCTACGGTGGGGCCACACCCTCTTGGGTTATTTCTCTCTGCGCTCTTGGCGCCCTCTGCGCGAGGCCGCTCTTCACACGACAATATTCACCAGCTTGCCGGGCACGACGATGACCTTGCGCAGGTCTTTGCCCTCGGTATGGCGCTGGACGTTGTCGTCGGCCAGGGCCATGTCCTGGATGGCCTGCTTGTCGGCATCGGCAGGGACCTGGATGCGGGCGCGGAGTTTGCCGTTGACCTGCACGGCGATCTCGAGCTCGTCTTTCTCGAGTGCGTCCGGATCGTGCTTGGGCCAGGCCGCGTCCACCACCATGCCCTCGTGGCCCAGGTCTTCCCAGAGCTGCTGAGTGATATGGGGGACGATGGGCGAGAGAACCAGCACGGCCGATTCCAGGGCCTCGTGCACCACGGCGCGGCCCTGCTCCGATCCGTCCTTGAAGCGGGCCACGGCGTTCATCAGTTCCATCACCGCGGCGATGGCGGTGTTGAAGGTATAGCGGCGCCCGATGTCATCGTCCGCCTTGGCCAGCATTTCATGGGTCTGGCGGCGAAGGTCTTTCTGGGCCCCATTGAGGGCCGAAACATCCAACGTGGGGGCCGGTCCGGCAGCCACATGTTCCTGCACGGAGCGCCAGAAACGTTTCAGAAAGCGTTGCGCGCCTTCCACCCCGGCATCGGACCATTCCAGGCTCTGTTCGGGCGGCGCGGCAAACATGGAAAACAGACGGGCGGTATCGGCACCGTACTGATCCACCATGGCCTGGGGATCCACACCGTTGTTCTTTGACTTGGACATCTTCTCGACGCCGCCGATTTCCACCGGCTGACCGTCCTGCTTGAGTCGCGCAGCAGTCACCCGACCCTTGTCGTCGCGCTCCACTTCCACATCGGCGGGATTGAACCACTGCTTGCGGCCGCCCTCGCCTTGCCGATAGAAGGTCTCGGCCACCACCATGCCCTGGGTGAGGAGATTGGCGAAGGGCTCATTGCCCTCCACCAGGCCCATGTCGCGCATGGCCTTGTGGAAGAAGCGGGCGTAGAGCAGGTGCATGACGGCGTGTTCCACGCCGCCGATGTACTGGTCCACCGGCAGCCAGTACTTGGCGCGCTCGTCCAGCATGCTGCTGTCGGCATCCGGGCTGGCGAAGCGGGCGTAGTACCAGGAGGACTCGAAGAAGGTATCGAAGGTGTCGGTTTCACGCTCGGCCTTGCCACCACACTGGGGACAGGTGGTTTCATGGAACTCGGGCATTTTCTTGAGCGGCGAGCCGGAGCCGTCAAATTCCACCTCTTCCGGCAGCACCACCGGCAGGTCCTTTTCCGGGACCGGCACCGCGCCGCAGTCGGAGCAGTTGATCACCGGGATGGGCGCGCCCCAATAACGCTGACGGGAGATGCCCCAGTCACGCAGGCGGTAATTGACTTGGCGGCGACCCAGGCCCTTGGCCTCCAGCCAGTCGGCGATTTTGTCGAAAGCCTGTTCGGAAGTGAGACCGTCATAGTCGCCGGAATTGACCAGCACGCCGTAGTCGGTGAAGGCCTCGGCCTGGATATCGATCTGCTCACCACTGCTGGGGGCAATGACCTGGCGGATGGGCAGATCATACTTCTGGGCGAACAGGTGATCACGCTCGTCATGGCCGGGCACGGCCATGAGGGCGCCGGTGCCGTAACCCATGAGCACGAAGTTGGCCGCGAACACGGGGATCTCGTCACCGGTGACCGGATGAAGGGCCTTGATGCCCAGATCCATGCCCCGCTTCTCCATGGTTTCCATGGCGGCCTCGGAGACCTGGGCCTTGCGGCACTCCTCAATGAAGTCGGCCAGTCCGGGGTTGTTTTGGGCCGCGGCCTGGGCCATGGGATGCTCGGCAGCCACCGCCATATAGGTGGCCCCCATCAGGGTGTCGGGGCGCGTAGTGTATACAGTGAGCTGCTCGTCACTGTCCTTGATCTGAAAGCTCAGCTCGACGCCCTCGGAACGGCCGATCCAGTTGCGCTGCATGGTGCGCACCGCTTCCGGCCAGCCGTCGCCCAGGGTCTCGTCCAGATCCTTGAGAAGCTCGTCGGCATAGGCGGTGGTCTTCACGAACCACTGGGGAATCTCGCGACGCTCCACCGGCGCGCCGGAGCGCCAGCCCTTGCCATCCACCACCTGTTCATTGGCGAGCACGGTCTGATCCACCGGGTCCCAGTTGACCACGGCGTTCTTTTTATAGACCAGGCCCTTTTCCAAAAGCCTGGTGAAGAACCACTGTTCCCAGCGATAGTAGTCGGGATCGCAGGTGGCGAACTCCCGTGACCAATCGAAACCGAAACCCAGGGTCTTGAACTGCTCGCGCATGGCGGTGATGTTCTTCCGCGTCCAACGCGCGGGGGGCACCTGACGTTCAATCGCCGCGTTCTCCGCCGGCAGGCCGAAGGCATCCCAGCCCATGGGCTGAAGCACATTCTTGCCGCGCATGCGCTGGGAGCGGCTGATCACATCCCCGATGGTGTAGTTGCGAACGTGGCCCATGTGCAGGCGGCCGCTGGGATAGGGGAACATGCACAGGCAATAGAACTTGTCCTTGCTGCTGTCCTCCACGACCTCGAAGGTCTTTTCCGTTTCCCAGCGCTGCTGGACCCGGGCTTCAATCTCCTTGGGGGAATAGTCTCGGCTCATTGCTCGGTCTTTTTCTGGTGGTCTTGGACTTGAGATCGGGGCAAGAGGGGGATTTTAACAGCTTGGCGGCGGGATTGCGGGGGTGGTCGGCGCAGCACGCGGGCGGCAGAAAAATGCCGTAGGAGCGGATTCATCCGCGATCCGGGCTTCGATGAGCCATTGATCGCGGATGAATCCGCTCCCACGGCGGGGTGAGGAGGATCCTTCTCAGCTCGCCTGGGGTAGCTGGTAGCTGCGCAGACGGCGGGCGAAGTCCTGGAGGTAGCGGATGCCGGATTGCTCGGCTTCGATACACCACTCCCTGAAGCGGGCCAGAAGCTGGTCGTTCTGGGCGGTGGTCTCCCAGATCTCACGCAGACGCTCACGGTAGCTGTACACCGTCTCCAGCTCGTCGTGTTCCTTGAGCAGATTGATCAGGTGGCGACGCTCGCGGGTATCAAGCAGTTCGGGGTCACGGACCAGCAGCTTGCGGGCCCGGCGCATGAAACGCCGGCCACGGTCGTTGAGCGACTCGCGCAGCATGGGGATGGTGACCATGCTGCTGTAATGTCGCAGCACATGCAGGCGGTTCTGGATCACGGCCCGCACGGTTTCCAGGTCCATGTGATGAGGCTCCACCACCTTCTCGCCCAGAATGGGCTTGGGGGCAACCCGGCGGATCTTCGCCAGGCCCACGGCACTCAGGGCCTTGAGCCAGACCCAGCCGATGTCGAACTCCCAGGGGCGCAGATTGAACTTGGCGGAGCTGGGGAAGGCATGGTGGTTGTTGTGCAGTTCTTCGCCACCCAGGAACAGTCCCACCGGCGACACGTTGGTGGCCGCATCCCGGCATTCGAAATTGCGGTAGCCCCAGTAATGACCAATACCGTTGACCACACCGGCGGCCAGCAGGGGGATGGTCATCATCTGAATGGCCCAGATGGTCAGCCCCAGGGCCCCGAAGATGGCGATATTGATGACCAGCAGGGAGGCCACGCCAAGATAGGAGAAGCGGTTATAGACATTGCGCTCGATCCAGTCGTCGACGGTCCCGCGGCCGTATTTCTGGACCGTTTCCGCCTGTTCGGCTTCCTGCTGATAGAGCTCGGCGCCCTGGAAGAACACCTTGCGCAGCCCCAGGACCTGGGGGCTGTGGGGGTCGTCCTCGGTCTCGCAGCGAGCATGGTGCTTGCGATGCACCGCGACCCATTCCTTGGTGACGATGCCAGTGGTCAGCCACAGCCAGAAACGAAATACATGCCGCACGGCCGGGTGCAGATCCACTCCCCGGTGAGTCTGATCACGGTGGAGAAAGAGGGTCACGGCCATGACGGTGAGGTGGGTCGCCAGCAGGGCGTAGAGAACATAGGCCCAGCCGGGCAGGCCCAGCAGACCGTTGGAAAGCAGATCAAGGAACATTACGAGCAACGACTCCCAAAAAAATCATTCATCAATTGACCATTGTACGCGACCGCGCCCCCTGGGCCAGGCCGCTGGTCAGCAAACCCTAGACCTTCCGCGCCAGTCGAATGTTACCGATCTCATCCAGCCAGGCGGACCAACCGGGGGCCACCCAGGTGGTTCCCACCGGGTCGATGATGCGCAGGGGACCGGACTGGGCCGGCGAGCGCGGCAACTGCTTTCGCTCCAGGGTGACAATACTGGGACCGTCCTCACCCCGCCCCGGTTCCTCCCCGGCGACCGATTCCGTTGCCGCCAGTTGCAGGCCGGGTGCCGGACCGGTGGCGGACAGGCGCAGGCTAACCAATTCCACCGGCATATCCAGGGCATGACCATAGGCCGCCCGATGGGCCTGGTGAAAGTCCTCCGGGCCAAGACCCTCTTCGCCCCAGTCCAGGGTCAGGGCGTGGGACTGGCCCTGGTAGCGAAGATCGGCCCGGCGCTGGAAATCAATTTCCGAGGCGGCCACGCCGTCCTGCTCCAGCGCCGCACGGGCCTGGGCTTCCAGCTCGCCATAGACATCCCGCATGGCTTCGGGGGCCAGTCGGTCCAGGCGCTCAAGAATGGAGCGGGACAGCTCTCGTGCTGGGGCGGTGACCGTCATGCCCAGGGCCGAGAGGACCCCGGCATGGACCGGCACCAGGGCCCGGTCCATGCCCAGACGCTCGGCCAGGGCACAGACATGGAGGCCGCCGGCACCGCCGAAGGAAACCAGCACGAAATCCCGGGGATCGCGGCCCCGCTCGATGCTTATCACCCGCAGGGCCCCCGCCATGGCCTCTTCCACCACGGTGAGCACGCCCTGGGCGGCCGCCTCCAGGTCCTTGCCCAGAGCCTCGGCCAATGGCTGAAAGGCCCGACGGGCGGCATCGTGATCCAGGGAGAGACCGCCACCGAAGCCGGTCGCCGGGATCCGCCCCAGCAGCAGATTGGCATCGGTCACCGTGGGTGCCGTACCGCCACGCCCGTAGCAGGCCGGACCCGGGTCGGCACCGGCGGAGGCCGGCCCCACCCGCAGCACCCCGCCCTCGTCGAGGCGGGCAATGGAGCCGCCACCGGCCCCGATGGTGTGCAGATCGACCATGGGGACCGGGACCGGCAGATGCCCGTCCCCGGCGGTGATCTGACCGCTGTCCGTGAGCCGAATGTGGCCGTCGATCATGCTGACATCACTGGAGGTCCCGCCCATGTCGAAACTCATCAGACGCTGTTCACCGATACGCCGTCCAAGTTCCTCGGCGCCCCGCAGGCCGCCGGCCGGGCCGGACAGCAAGAGATGGACGGCGCGGGCGGCGGCGGCTGACGCGTCCATCAAGCCGCCCCCGCTTTGCATGATCTGCAGGCGGGCGCCGGGCAGCCCCTCGGCCAGGCGGGCAATATAGTCCGCGACCCGTGGCCCCACATAGGCATTGAGCCAGGTGGCCATGCCGCGCTCGTATTCCTTGTACTCGGGAAGCACCTCGGAGGACAGGGAGATGAAGAGATCCCCGGGCAGGGCCTCGCGGATGCGCTGTTCGTGCTCCTCATTGCGAAAGGAAAAGAGCAGATTGACGGCCACCGCTTCCACATCCTGCTCGCGCAGCCATTCCCTGAGCGCGCCCAGATCCGACTCGCCCAGTGGGGACAGCTCGCGACCCTCGGCATCCACCCTTGCCGAGACGCCAAAACGGGGCAGGCCCTGCAGCGGCCCCCGATTTACCGGCGGGGTCAGGTCATAAAGCCGGGGCCGATTCTGCCGGCCGATCAGCAGTACATCCTCCAGGCCGGCGTTGGCCACATAGGCCGTGCGCGCGCCCTTGCCTTCCAGCACCGCGTTGGTGGCCACGGTGGAACCATGGGCAATGCGAAGCCCGGCCGGGTCCAGGCCCATCTCCCGAATCCCCTGAAGAATGGCCTCCTCGGGGGCATGGGGCGTGGACAGGACCTTGTGTACACGGACCTCGTCGCCGTCGAGAAGGACGAAATCGGTGAAGGTACCGCCAGTGTCGATGCCGAGAATCATGCCGGGGAGTTTAATGGGGTAAGAAGGTAAGGGGTAAGGGGTGAGGAGAAAGTACATTGAATTGGCAGGCATGGGCGCCTCTGCTATACACTCGCCCGAGCCTTTCTTCTTGCGCGCTGACGACGAGGTGCCATGAGCAGCGACTTGCTGGTGGAATGTCGGGGGCTGGGTCGTGATTACGGCCAGCACAAGGCGGTGGACAATGTCGACTTCTCCCTGGAACGGGGGCAGGTGCTGGCCTTTCTGGGGCCCAATGGCGCCGGCAAGTCCACCACCATGAACATGCTGACCGGCTGCCTGGCCCCCAGCCGGGGCGAGGTAGGAATCTGCGGCATTGATCTGCTGGAGCAGCCGGCCGCGGCCAAGGCGCGACTGGGCTATCTGCCCGAGCATCCGCCCCTCTACCCCGAGCTGACGGTGGACGAGTACCTGCGTTTTACCGCCCGCCTGCGAGGCCTGCCCCGCAAACAACTGGGTGGCGCCGTGGCCCGGGCCAAGCAACGCTGCGGCCTCACTCGCGAGGCCGGCCAGCTGATCGGGCGCCTGTCACGCGGCTACCAGCAACGGGTGGGCATTGCCCAGGCGATCATCCACGAACCCGACCTGGTGATCCTGGATGAACCCACGGTGGGCCTGGACCCCAACCAGGTCCGGGAAATCCGGGAGCTGGTAGGCGAGCTGGCGAGCGATCACGGCATCATTCTGTCCACCCATATACTTCCCGAAGTCACCGCCACCTGCAGTCATGTACAGATCATGGTGGGCGGTCGTCTGGTCCATGCCGGCAGCCTGGCGGAACTGGAGCACCGTCCGGTCACCGGCCTGCGCGTGGGCTTCGTGCATGCAGTGGATCCCCAGGCCCTGTGGGAGCTGCCGGGTGTGGAGAGCGTGGAAAAGCGTGGTGACAATGAAGTCTTCATTCGCCACAAGGGGCGCGAGGATCTGGCCCCGGCCTGTGCGGAGCTGGCCATCAAGCGTCAGTGGGGACTGCGCTTCCTGGAGCCGGAGCGAACCAGTCTGGAGCAGCTTTTCGTCAATCTGACCAGCGGGGAACAGGAGGCGGCCGCATGACACTGACCATTGCCGCCCGGGAATTGCGCAGTCTGTTCCTGTCACCGCTGGCCTGGATCGTGCTGGCAGTGACCACCTTCATTCACGCCTGGATCTTTCTGGTCCAGGTCGATCTGTGGACCGATCAGTTGCAGCCGGCCTTTGCCGGCCAGGCGGAGGCGCCCGGCGTCACCGACATGATCGCCACGCCCCTGTTCGGCAGCGCGGCCATGATCCTGCTGATGGTGGTGCCCTTGCTGACCATGCGTCTGATCAGCGAGGAGAAACGCAGCGGCAGCCTGCGCCTGTTGCAGTCCTCGCCGGTGGGCAGCCGCCATGTCGTGCTTGGCAAGTTTCTGGCAGTGGGTGCCCTGCTCGCCATCATGGTGACCCTGGTGGCCCTGATGCCATTGAGTCTGTCGGTGGGCACGCAACTGGACCTGGGCAAGTGGGCGGCCGGCGCCCTGGGTCTGCTTTTGATGACCGGTGCCTTTGCCTCGGCGGGCCTGTATTTCTCCAGCCTCACCCGCCAGCCGGTGGTGGCCGCCATTGCCAGCTTCGGTCTGCTCATTCTGCTGTGGATGATCGACTGGGCCGCGGATGCCGAGGCCGGTGCCGGTGTGGTGGAGTATCTGTCTGTCATCGGCCATTTCCAGAACATGGCCCGGGGCCAGGTTGCCACGTCCGAACTGGCCTACTACGGCCTGTTCATGCTCACCTTCCTGGGCCTTGCCATTCATCGACTGGATAGTGAGCGTTTGCGGCCATGAAGATCGATCGGCGAACCCGTTGGAGCAATCGAGTCCAGCAGTGGACAACCGTGGTGCTGTTGCTGGCGGTGGTGATCGGCCTGGCGCTGTTGAGCCATCGCTATTCCACCAGCTTCGATTGGACCCATGGCGCCCGCGGCAGTCTCTCCGAGCCCAGCCGGGAACTGCTCCAGACCCTGGAAGAGCCGCTGCGTTTCACGGTTTTCCTGGGCGAGGACACCGCCCTGCGGGATCGGGTGCGCACAGTGGTGGATCGTTATCGTCGGGCCGAGGACAGCATTGAGCTGCGTTTTGTGGATCCGGACCGGGAGCCGGCGATCAGCCGCGAATACGGGGTGACCCAGCCGGGACAGGTCTTTGTGGAAGTGGGCGACCAGCGCGAGGAAGTGGACCGCTTCACCGAGGCCGGCATTACCAATGCCATTGCCCGTGCGGCCCGAGCCAGTGAGCGTTATCTGGTCTTTACCCGCGGCCATGGCGAAGCCGACCCCCTGGGTGAGGGCGGCAGCGACCTGGGACAACTGGGCAATCATCTCAAGGAACGGGGCCTGAGTGTGCAGCGGGTCAACATTGCCCGCGACGGCATCCCCGACAATACCGCGGTTCTGGTGATTGCCGGCAGCCAGGGCAACTGGATGGACGGGGAGATCGATCACCTGCGGGATTATCTTGACCAGGGCGGCAATCTGGTCTGGCTGGTGGACCCCCACGGCAGCCCGCCCATGGCCCTGGCCGATCATCTGGGACTGGGGCTGGCCGAAGGGCTGGTCAAGGATCCCTCGGGCCGGGTACTGGGCATCGAAGACCCCGGCATGATTCTGGTCTTTCAGTATGAAGACAACCCGATCACCGGCGAGATTGATGCGGTGACCCTGATTCCCCACGCCACCATGGTGGATGCCTCCGGCATGGACGATTGGGAGCGCCAGTCCATGCTGCGCAGCAGCGGGGAATCCTGGCTGGAGACCCTGGATGGCGACCGCCTTAGCAGTGGCCCCATGCACCTGGGGCAGTTGCTGACACGGGAGCTGGAAACGGAGGGGGCCACCCTTGAGCAGCGAGTGGCGGTACTGGGCAGCCAGGCCGCGCTCAGCAATGCCTACATCGGCAACGGCGCCAACCTGGAACTGGGCCTGCGTCTATTCAACTGGGCGAGTGCGGACCCGGTCAGCCTCAACGTCCCCGTCCGCAGCGCCCCCGATCGGACCCTGGAACTCAGCTCCACCGCCTACACCGTCATCGGCGGTTTCTTCCTGCTCCTGCTCCCCGGCCTGTTGCTGCTTGCCGGTGGCCTGATCTGGTGGCGGCGGGGCTAGTAAGGCACTAGCGCTGACAGCGCGGGCAGAAATAGGTGGCCCGCTGAGCGATGACCGCCCGGCGGATGGCTGCGGCGCATTGCGGACAGGGTTCCCCGGCCCGGTCGTAGACATTGAGCGACTGGCTGAAGTAGCCAGGCATTCCGTCCGAATCCCGAAAATCCCGCAAGGTGGTCCCGCCCTGTTCGATGGCGGCGGCCAGGACCTGCTTGATGCGCGCTGCCAGTTGCCGATAACGGGCAAGGGCAATTCGACCGGCCGGCCGCCGGGGATGGATGCCGGCCAGGAAAAGGGCCTCGGAGGCATAGATATTGCCGACCCCCACCACCGTGGCCGAATCCATGATGAAGCTTTTCACCGGCGCCCGGCGGCCCCGGGACCGGGCATAAAGCCGCTCGGCGCTGAAATCCTCCGACAGGGGCTCGGGGCCGAGCGCAGCCAGGCGGGGATGTTCGGCGAGGGGGGCCTCGGTCCAGAGCAGGAAACCGAAGCGACGGGGGTCGTTGAAACGCAGGCAGTGGCCGTTCTCCAGGACCAGATCCACGTGGTCATGTTTTTCCGGGGCGCGGCCATCGGTGATGATACGCAGGCTGCCGGACATACCCAGATGCCAAAGCAGGCAGCCCCGGTCGGTTTCCACCAGCAGGTACTTGGCCCGACGGTTCACGGCCGTTACCCGCGCGCCCCCCAGACGCCGATCCAGACCGGGATCCACCGGCCAGCGCAGGCGGCTTTCACGCAGCACCAGACCCCGGATGATCTGCTCGCTGAGAAAGGGGGCGACGCCCCGCCGGGTGGTTTCGACCTCGGGTAGCTCGGGCATGGTTACTCAGTCGTCGTTGCCGGGCGGCAGAAGGGCGTCGGCCTCGCGAGCCGGGAATCGGTAGCGCAGGCCGGTGTCGGGGCTGGCCAGGACCAGACCCTCCTCGTCTTCCAATACAAGGAAACGTCGCTCACGACCGTCCACCAGGCGAACCGCCACAGCCGCTCCGTCTGCCTCGCCATCAAAGCCACTCAGCTTCCGGGCCCGGGCCGCCTGCCAGTTCTCGATCAGGCGTTCATTGTCCTCGGCCTGATAGGCCTCGGGCATGGGCTCGAGCCGCCAGCGCCCCTCGTCATCCCGGGTCAGTTCGTGTCCTGAAAAGGTAATGGCCTCGACGGCAGCGCCCGCGGGCAGCAGGCGATGGTCGAGAAACTCCCGGCCAGGCCGGTCAAACTGGAAGTAGACGATCTCATCCACCAGGACGATGTCATCATTGCCGCGCTGCACATAGCGGCGGCGATTGACCGGCTCGCCATCGCCCACGGCCAGACGCTCACCATCCACCTGAATCACCAGCACCGGTTCATCCAGGCCGAATTGTGCCGGCTCCACTTCTTCCAGGGGGTAACGGGCATGCACCGGGGCTCGCAGCAGGGGCAGTAACTGCCCCACCCGCTCCCGATCCGCCGGACCGCTTTCCGGTTCCTCCAGCCACCAGCCCTCATCGCGTCGTGCCATGCGCCAGCGCAGCTCGCCCTCGGCCTCGACAGAAACCTGGGACACCGCCGAGGGGTCCCGATCCAGCAAGGGGGCCTGGCCGGCCTGTTCCCGGCCCGCCAGCCAGAACAGCAGGCCGATCACCACAAGCCCGCCCACCAGGGCAATGTTCAACCGCGTTCTCGTCTGCATGGCAGGAACCTCTGAATACGCCCTGTCCGATCACTCATCCGGAAACGGTGAGCGCTGGGTCTCCACATAGACCTTGAGATAGGTCAGACCGCTCAACAGGTCCGACCCCAGGCGGTCTTCGAACATGATCGCCTGATAGCGACGCAGGGGGTTGAGGCCCACATCGCGGGTCACCCGCCAGGTCACGCGGTAGCGACCCCGTTCCGGCTCGATCTCAAACCGGCCGCGGGCCTCCACATGTGTTCCGAGTTGCAGACGATGAATGATAAAGGCACCCCGTTCGGTCCGATCGATTTCCAGCCGGCCCTCCGACTGCCGACCCTGTCCGCCCTCCCAGACGAACACCGCGCCCTCGCCTTGCTCGGCCCCTTCCTGGCGGGTATTGAAGGTCGGATCCCGCTGTAACCAGGGCAGCCAGCGGGAATAGCGTTTGGGCTGGGTAAGCGTCTGGTAGATCACCAGTTCCGGGGCCTGCATGGCCAATGAGCGCTTGACCGTCTGCTCGGCGGGCAGGAGCATGCCGATGCCCAGTACCAGCACGATCAGGCCGCTGACGACAGCCACGGTAAGCCAGCGCTTTTTTGCCTTGTTGTCCGCTTCCTGGTTCATGTGCCCTGCCTGTGTGGAGAATTTAGCATGAAGGATTGTACGCCAGACTGTAAACTTTCCCATCAGCCAATGGCACGTCCATCGAATCACCACGGGAGAGTGATTGCCATGTACCGTTTGAGCAGTATCTTCATCATCATTGCCCTGTTCGCCCTCACCGCCTGCGCGCCGGACCGGAGCGAACACCCCGAAGCGGTGGAAGATCCCCACTCCTTCGCCAATCCGGCCGAGGTGCGGGTGCGCCATGTCCACATGGACCTGGACGTGGATTTCGAGCGCCGGGTCCTGGACGGCTGGGCCCGACTGGATCTGGACTGGATGGATCGGCGCAGCCGCCGGGTGGTCCTGGATACCCGAGACCTGGAGATTCACCAGGTGGAGTATCGACAGGGGGATGAATGGCGTGAGGTGGATTTCGAGCTGGGCGAGGCCCATCGCCACAACGGCCGCCCGCTGGAAATCATTCTGCCCGCCCAGCTTGAGCAGATTCGCGTGCACTACACCACCAGCCCGGATGCGTCCGGCCTGCAATGGCTGACCCCGGAGCAGACCGCCGGCGGTGAACATCCCTTCCTGTTCAGTCAGGGCCAGCCCACCCACGCCCGCAGCTACGTGCCCCTTCAGGATGCCCCCCAGGTACGGATCACCTACAGTGCCGAGCTGCGTCCGCCGGAGGGCCTGTTCGCGGTCATGAGTGCCGAGAATGATCCCCATGCGGAACGGGACGGGGTCTTCCAGTTCAACATGCCGGAGGCAGTTCCGCCCTACCTCATCGCCCTGGCGGTGGGGGATCTGCATTTCGAGGAGATCAGCGACCGGGTGGGCGTCTATTCCGAGCCCCGTTACCTGGACGCAGCGGTTGAAGAATTCGCCGTCACCCAGCGCATGCTGGAGGAAGCCGAGGCCCGCTTCGGTGACTATGACTGGGGCCGTTACGACCTTCTGGTGCTGCCGCCCAGCTTTCCCTATGGCGGCATGGAAAACCCGCGGGTGTCCTTCGTCACCCCCACCATCATCGCCGGCGATGAAAGCCTGGTGTCCCTCATCTCCCATGAGCTGGTCCACTCCTGGGCTGGCAATCTGGTCAACAACGCCGCCTGGCGTGACCTGTGGCTGAATGAGGGCGTAACCGTCTACATGGAATACCGCAACATGGAAGACGTCTATGACCGGGAGCGGGCCGACATGCAGTCGGTGATCGGCTACCAGGGTTTGCAGTCGGCACTGGCAAGCCTGCCCCCGGAACGCCAGATACTGGCCATTGACCTCACCGGTCAGTCAGCGGATGAAGTCTTCAGCCTGATTCCCTATCAGAAGGGCCGGCTGTTCATCACCGAGATCGAGGAACGGTTTGGCCGCGAGAAGACCGACGACTTCCTGCGTGGCTATTTCCAGCGTTTCGCCTTCCAGGCCATCACCACCGAGCAGTTCCGCGACCATCTGCTGGAGAACCTGATCAAGGGTAATGAAGACATCATGTCGGTGGAACGGGTGGATGAGTGGATCTACGAGCCCGGCATGCCGGAGGGCTATCCGGAACCCCGCTCGAAAGCCTTTGAGCGGGTCGATGCCATGAAGGCCAAATGGCTGGACGACGAGATCGGCATCAGCGACCTCCGTAACGATGACTGGCATGCCCTGCAGTGGGTGTACTTCCTCAACAACCTGCCAGAGGAACTCTCCCGGGCCCGCATGGATGCCCTGGACGAGGCCTTCGACCTCACCCATTCGCCCAACTATGAAATCGCCGCCGCCTGGCTGGAGATCGCCATTCGCAATGACTATGGCCCGGCCATGGAACGGGTGCGCGAATTCCTGCTGGAAGTGGGCCGCATGAAGTTCCTGCGCCCCCTCTACAGCGCCCTGGTGGAAGCCGACCGGGAAAAAGCCGAGGCCATCTACGAAGAAGCCCGCCCCGGCTACCACCCCCTCGGCCGCGCCACCGTGGAAGCCCTGCTCTATCCCGAGGGAGAGAGCGACGACGAAGCCTACTGAACCGACTGGCTTCTAATGACGAAAACGGGGCCGGCTTCTGCCGGCCCCGTTTCTTTGAGAGACATATCTAGCTGAACAGTGCGATTGCGCTCACCGCCATTGCATTGATATGAGATCATGACGGGACTGAATTGATCAGAGGTTCCTTAGTAAATCGAAAAAATTCAACCATGAAGTAATGAGCCTGCCACCTGCTTACCTCAGGTGGCAGGCTCTTTTCTTTTACCTGGGAGCTACCGCTGGAAAAAAGCCCTCAATGAGAAGTCTTGGAAGCCTCACCATAGACAGGATACTCATGTTTCTTGACCAACAGCTCGCCAAAGTCGTCGGCGGGCATCGGGCGATCAAATAGATAGCCTTGAACACCCCGAAAGCCGAGCTGCTTGAGCCGCCTGGCCTCTTCGGGGGTCTCGACCCCTTCGGCAACCGTTCTCTTGCCGAGCCGACTGGTCATGTCGCGCATGGTCTGGACGAGAAGATCGTTTTCCACATCATCGGGTATACCACGGACAAAGGCACGATCTATCTTGATGTAGTCAAAGGGGAAGCGTTTGAGGTAGGCGAGACTGGAGTAACCGGTGCCAAAATCATCCATGGCCATGTCATGACCATGAGTCTTGAGTTCTCGAAGGCGAGAAATTATTACCTCCGGATCCCGCATGGCCATGCTTTCGGTCATTTCAAGAATCAAGCTGCCTGCCTGGCCGTTCGCTCGGTCCATCAACTGGGCACTGTAATCCAGGAAATCCGGGGTCTCCAGCTGAATCCGGGATACATTCACACCGATTTGGAGGCCATCACTGTCTGGCCATTGATGCAGGCCCCGGATCGCTTCTTCCAAGACCCAGGCCCCCACATCATGAATGCCCCCATTGTGCTCCAGCATGGGAATGAAGTGCCCTGGAGAGACGAGGCCCAATCGAGGGTGCTCCCAGCGAATCAGGGCCTCCGCACCAAGGATGGCGCCCGTATCCAGGTCAACCACCGGCTGCATGAACAGGCGAAACTGCTTCTTCTCCAGGGCATGGTTAAGGGCATTCTCGATATTGAACAGTTGCCGCGCCTTCTCATCCGCCCGCTTGAAGAACACGATATCATTTCCAGGCTCAGCCGCCGAGACGGCCTTGTCCGCGGCCAGCACCAGCTCATCGACGGTTTGACCATCCCGGGGATAACAGGCGATGCCGGCGCAAACTCCGATCTGAACTGTCTCACCCGCCAATCTATATGGCCGATTCACCCGGCTCAGAATATCGCGCACAAGCTCTTCGGCAGCCTCGGGGGTGCAAGGCGGTGCCACCATGATCAGGAACTCATCCGATCCGGGACGGACCAGGGTGAGATCCGCCCGGCCCAGTCGCTGCAGGCGCCGTGCGATGCCCATGAGGATGGCATTGCCGGCACCTACCCCAAACGCATCATTGACACGATTGAGGCGGTCCACATCGAGCATGATGAAGGCGGCAGGCTCCCCCATGCACTCAGCGCGCGCCAATACGGCCGGCCCCAGATCACGGATGGCGGCCCGACCGGCCAGACCCGTCAATTCATCACGGGTGGCATTCACCGCCGCCCGATAGCCTCTCAACAAACCACGGGTGGCGCGGTGTACCAGGATGAACAGCAGGCTGGCTGTGACCAGCACGAAAAACCAGCCCTTCAGCGTCTGCGCCCAGGCCATGGTCGCTGAATCATCAATGATTCTTGCGAGCGCCTGATCGGAGAAGGCTATCCACAAGCCCGCCAGGAACGCATACAGGGTGGCAACTTGCAGCGCGCGCTTTGAGGGCGTGTCGCGGCGCAACCAGTGACCGGCTCTTGGCATACTCATGTCCTCCCATCCATTGGGTGTTCCCCCCATCCCTGGCAATGGAACCTGCCCTATCCCCTGGGCAGCTTATCCCGAAGTATAGTAGACATTACGCAAATTTCTGCCAATTGGCGGAGTTTTCCTAGCTGACTACTGCCGCATGAAACGAAACACCGCCGGGATGGAAACATCCCGGCGGTGTTGGGTGTGGGCAACGGAATGCCCACTAGCGCAGGACGGCCAGCTCCTGCAGGCGGGAGAGGTCGTTGGCGACACGCCAGGTGCCGCCGCTGTCCTCCACCCGGGCCTCCCACTGGGCCAGACGACGCTGATAGGCGCGGGGGTCGAAGTTATCGGTAGCGCGGCGGGTGACGTTGACCGCGACCACTTCCACCCCCTCCAGACCCAGGGGCATGTCCCGGTCCATGCCGGGCATGAGGTCCTCCTCCAGGTCCGAAACCATGAAGAGGGTCTTGCGTCCCGCCCCGCTTTCCCGGAGGAAATCACTTGCCAAAAGGACGCCGCCGGTGATGTCGCTGTGGGCGCTGGGCACGCTGAAACGCTCCATGAAGGCATCCAGTTCCGAACGCACGATGCGTTTTTGCTGGGTGGCCACGCTGGGACGGTGATCAAACTTCGTCCGGGCGATGTAGTTGCGCTCGGTGAAGCTGGAGTTGTCGATAAAGGCAATGGCGATGGAATCACCACTGGTCAACTGTCCCAGCACATAGTTGGTCAGATCCCTCGCCCGCTCCATCTCGGCGGCATAGTCACCATGGATGTCGATGAGAATGAAGACCGCCTGATTTCGGTTCTGTGCCTCGCCGCAGCCCGCCAGAGACAGAGCGGCGACCAGGGTTACAGCCATCGTCATTGATTGCAGGATTCGTTTCATCACTCATACCTCCCGCGGCTTGAGTCCAGGCTCGGTCTGGGCGCCCTTGCTCTTGCGACCGCCCTTGCCTGAATCCCGTTGTTGACGGCGGGCGCTGACCTGCTCCTTGACGCCATTGCTGCCCTGACGAATCAGGCGCTCGATACCCAGCGGCACCATCACGAACAGGTCATAAAGACTCACCATGACCTTGCTGGCGTGATTGGCGACACTGCCCACCGTGCGCACCACCAGGCGCAGCAGGCGCAACAAACCCAGGGCCACCAGACCCAGCACCGTGCGCATGGAGTTCATGAAGGCCTCCAGGGGGATGGCCACGAAGGCCAATGCGAATGGCAGGAAGAAGCCCAGCATCAACTGCGCCACCGAGGGAATCCAGCGAAACTGGGCCTCGGCCACCTCGGCCCCGGCCAGGGTCTGGGTCAGGGCTTCCCGGTCCTGGGCCAGCAGATCGCGCATATAGGCCAGTGAGGATTCGATGGCCGCGAAGATGAACAGGAGCGTGAAGGCGGCAATGGCCATGCGCTTGCGCATGCGATCATCCATGCGCCCGATCATGGGGAACAGGCGGGTGACCCTCAGCGATTCCAGCAGAAAGATCCCCATGGAAATCTCCAGCAGAATGATCACCAACGCGGCAATATCCGAGACCCGCACCGCGCCCACGTAGCTGGCGCCGCCCACCATCTCCGACATGGGCAGAGCAATCAGGTGAAAATTGATCAGGCCCCCAAAGGCGGCAATGATCAGCACGATGGTGGCGATGAAGAACTGGGTCAGGGACGAGGAAGCCAGGGCATGCACGGCCCGGTTCTCACCCTTGCGGATGCTCTCGTAGTTGGCCATGTGGCGATCAATGGCCCTGGACTGCTCTTCCAGGCTGGCCACCGACTTTTCCACTTTCGCCATGCTGGCATTGAGCTTGCGAAGTTCCGGCTGCATGGCATGCAGGATCCGGTGACGCTCGGCCACATTCTTCTGGTGGGCCTTGAGGGTTTCTCGGTGGGAGTTGGCCACCGTGGACCGGATGTTCTCCAGCACCTTGGCCACTGAAGGATCCGCCGTCTTGGGCAGGGCCTCAATGGTCTGGGTCACCTCGGCCCAGGCCGGCGGCAGGGGCGCCTCGGCGGTGGAGGCATGGTAATCGGCCTCCACTTTCTGCAATACATCGGAGAGCTTGCGGTGCAGATTGGGGTATTCCCCCAGGTCCCGCTCCACCACGGCATTGACCCGGGCGAACTCCCGTTCAATGGCCTTTTCGGTCTCTTCCCGGCCCTGGGCCAACAAGACATCCCGGTTGCGCTCGGATACCCGCTCCTCCAGCTGACGAATACTCTTCGCCGCCAGGCGCATGGCGCCATTCACTGCGCGCCCGGTATTGCGCAGCAGTTGATGGGCATGGGGCCGCCCGAAATACAGCAGCACCATGGCAATCACCAGCCAGACCCCCACCGACACTGCCGGCGAGTCTGACCAGACATACAAGATATCGGTCAACATAGTCGTCACCCCGTCTTTCCGGTTTCACACACGGCGGCTCCCGGTGGAACCGCTTCACCGACAGTCTCGGGGGCACTGGTGAAAAATCTGTGAACGGGTCCGTGTTAGCCCGGATTTCTCACCAGCCTCCTGCTGGCGGACCCCGATATGCCCGCGTCCTCGCCACGGAGCCTGCTGAGAAGTCCGTGCTAGACTCGAAGGCACCCTGATAACCCCGGATTGGTCATGGCGAGAATCTTCTGGGTGGAAGACAGGACCCACTGGGTGGACAAGTTCGGTCCGGTACTGGAGGCCGAGTCTTTTGACGAGGCGCCGACCGAGCTTGAAGTGTTCAAGTTCGCTGAGGCCGCCTGCCAGCACATCAAACGGGCTGATGACGCGGCACGGCCAGACGTGGCCCTGATCGACGCCCACATGAACGGCAATGACGCGGCCGGTTTTTCCGTCTCCCGGGCCCTGCAGCGCAAGTGGCCGGATGTGCCCCTGATCTTTCTTTCCGAGCACGCCGGCACCGGCATCGAACAAGAAGCCTTCGAAGGCACCGGGGCCCGGGATTTCATCGCCAAGCACCAACGCAATGTGGAATCGGTCCTGGTCTGGCGGATTCGCGCCGTGCTGAGGGAGGCGGGCATGCGACAGACCGTGCCCCGCCAGGCGGGCGAGCGCCTGGAAAGCGGGGATCTGGCCATCGATACGGTGAGCTGGGAAGTCTACTGGCGGGGCATCAAGCTCATGAACCCGACCAACCCCAAGCGCCCGCTTGCGCCCATGCCCAGAAAGATTTTGCGCTTTCTGGTCGAGGCTTCGCCCCGGCCCCTGCCCACGGCCGTGATGGCGGACAAGCTGGATGTGGACAGCGAGCGTTTTTCCTATGCCAGCTACCGCCAACATATCCGCACCCTGCGTCTGGCCTTCGACCAGGCCATGGGGGGCCAAGGTGCGTTTCTCGATATCTGCAAGGCGGGCGAAGGGATCGTGACCTTCGGTGATAAAGGGGCCTACTGCTGGAAAAAGGTCAGCCGCGCATCATGAGTGAGCACAAGCCACAGCCGGCTCGGCCCCATCCGGACACCCGCGCACCGCGGGTGCGTATCCGCTGGGCCCGCTTTCCCTGGCCCAGCGCCCTGGGGGCGCTGTTCACCGTGGCCTACTTCCTTTTCTATGCCAGCCCCGAACTGGTCGCCGGCTACGCCCTGCCCACGGACTGGTTTGGCGAGACCATGGCCCTGACCGTGGCGGGGATCTTTGCGCTGCTTCTGGTCTTTGATCTTCGCCGCTTTCAGCACCGCTTCGCCCTGCAGAAACAGGACGTGGCACGGCTCAACGAGCAACTGGATACCGCCTGGCAACGAATCCGGGAACTTCAGCTCAAGGCACACACCTATTCCGGTCACGCCGACAAGCTCAAGCTTTTCATCAGTGACAAGCTGCTCGAATACATCGAGTACGACGAGAAATTCCTGCATTTCAAAAGCATCGCCCGGGAAGTACGTCACAATGGGGTGATCAGTTTCGACAAGGTCCAAACCGCCCTTCAGCAGGCGGCCGAACAGGCCCGTCGGCAACAGGGGGAGACCAACACGGCCGGCAAGCAAGACACTGCAGGCCCGCAAGACCCGGCCGCCGACTACCAGGCCGCCCTGGATGCCATGCGTTATCTCTGGGACCTGCTCGATCTGTCCACCGCCGATAATCTTGCCCTGCATATCGGCAATCTCCTGTGCGAGTGCGAGGAACACTATTACCAGCAGGAACTGGACGCCGAGGCCGCCGACGTCCTGCCCTTTGAACCCACCTATGACCCACGCCTGGCCGCCTGGCGGGCAATGAGCCTGGTCCGGCCCGATCCACCCCCGCGACCCGAGGGCAACGAAGTCTATCGACTGGAGGACGGCGACTGGTACGTAGCGCTGGAGCCCGTCGGAGTGCTGTTGGGCAATGAGAACCATCTGGTGCTGTTGCTGGACAATCTTTTGAAAAACGCCCAGTACTTTTCCCGGAAACGACGGGGCAAGTCCGGCGCTCCGACGATCGCCTTTCAGCTCGAGGAGATTGACGACCAGGCCGTGTTCCGTGTCTATAACCGTGGCCCGCAGATCAGCGAAGACGACCACGCCCGGCTGTTCCAGCTTGGCTATTCCACCCGCCGCAGCCGCGAGCATCACGGTCGGGGCCTGGGCCTTTATTTCGTCAATGAGATCGTCAAGGGCTATGAGGGCCGTATCGAGGTCAACAACATCCATACCCCGGAGACCGAGTACGAACTGCGCCTTCACCTTGATAATGACGAGGTGCTGACGAAAGCGGTCACTGTTGAATGCAGCGAGGGTGGCCGGCCTCGTTGTTTGCCGCAGTCCGAATCAGAACAAGGAACGGAGGCGGAGACCGAGTCGGCTCCGAAGCAGCAATGGACCCTGCCGGCACCGATCCAGCGCATTGAGATCGCCGGCAGCCGGGACGGGGAAACCCAAGTGCTGGAAGGCTTCGAAAACCGGGGCAAGCAGACCCGCCAGGATCCACAACACCCCGACCGCCCCCACTGGTGGATCACTTACCAGGCCAAGCGCAAGCAGCCCACCCTCAGCTTCGAGCCCCTGGACCTCACCGGCGTCGAGTTCCGCATCCAGCTACCCACCGCCTACCACCGGCTGGAAAGCAGCCAGGCGGAAGTAGATGAGAACCTGGATGCGGAGATGGAACAGCTGGGTGAGCGCTTCAGTCGTCCCCTGGACTGAAGGAAGCTCCACTTGCATGCTCTATCAGCCGTCAGTCAGCGAACTGATCAGTAGCCTCGGCATGCTGTTCGATGCCATCCGCAAACGCCCGGCCAGCACAAGCATGGAAATAACGGCGGGGCAAGCCAACGAGCCTGGATTCGAGATGAACAAGGGCAAGGCAAGCTTCCTGCGGCTGATGAATACTGGCCTGTCCATAGCGGGCTTGCTGGTGATCGCCTATGGCATCTGGCCAATGGAATGACTCCAGGGCAACATTCCATTGCCCTGCACTCGGCACGTTCCAGACGCTGACACTTGCCCTGCCCGCGCGCCAGCAATCACCCTCAGGTGCGGTCCCTGTCTTCCTGCAGACGATTCAGATACCGAAATGAGCGAACAACGGCCACCAACAAGGTCACCGTGAGCAGGACAAGCCCGGCGAGCAGAATCACCGGCTCCGGAAGCCCATCGGCCAAGAGAAACAAGGCGAGCACACCCAGCAACTGGGCGATGGCGGCATACAGCATCTGCCAGCCGGCATAACGGTTCGCCGGATACCAGAGCGCCTCACTCGCCAGCGTTGCAGGGGTGCGAAAGCCATAGAGGCCGTTGGGCGGCACCCAGCCTCGAATCATGGGCAGCGACAGGGCCCCGATCAGGAGAGCACAGCCGAGCAGTACGATAATCGGAATCATGTCTGCTTCCTGTCCTGTTCCAAGGGTTGCGTAGGAGATTAATTCAGCGGTACGGCGTTCGCCAGCACCGGGGCACAGTCACACCCCCTCCCGCCAATTGACCGGTCGGCCAGTTAATGGCAGACTGCGCCCATGAATGAAGCGGTTCAGACAAGAGATCCGGAGCTGACGCGGGAGACGATCCTGGCGGCGGCCACGTCCCTGTTCGTCCGGGACGGGGTCTCGGCGGTGTCCACGAGTGCCATTGCCAAGGCCGCGGGGGTGACCAAGAGCCTGATTCACCACCATTTTGGCAGCAAGGCTGCGCTCTGGGAGGCGGTCAAGGAAACCGCCTTTACCCAGTATTTTCAGGAACAGATGACGATGCTGGAAGCGGCGGATACGCCGGACCCGACCCTGCTGAAGGACTCGGTTGAGGCCTATTTCCGCTTTCTCAAAGACCATCCCGAAGTGGTCAGGTTGTTTGCCTGGACCCATCTGGAGGGAGATGCCGAGTGCTCGGAGATGGATCAGGCCCTGGTGGGGCTGGGGGCCGAACGCATCCGCCAGGCCCAGGACGCCGGTTTCTTCCGCGCCGATGTGAATCCGACCCATGTGGTGGCGACATTCGTCATGACCTGCAGCCAATGGTTCGAGGCCAAATGCCATCACGGGCATTGGCCGGGCATGGGCTCGGACGAGGATTTTCTCGAGGACTTTCTGAAGCTGTTTCTGGAGGGGCTACTGCCCCGACAGTGAAAGGATACGGCGAGCGGTGGTTCGCGTTTTTTTGGGAGCGAACATTGACCGGTCGACCAGTTAATCACCGTGTCAAACAAGAGCGGGCCGAACCCGCTGGGGAGGTTTGCCATGTCGAATTGGGGGGGGGTTCGCTTGGGTGGCAGCGGCTTGCTGCTGATGCTGGGCGCCTGGCTGGTCGCCTGCGACGCTTCCGTCGACTCGGCAGCGGAAGCGACAACAGATAGCGCCCCGACGGTGCGAGTGGCCCAGATCCGTGAGGCACCGGGCCTGGAGTGGCAGCGCTTCCCCGGCGTGCTGCGGTCCGTGGACCGGGCCAGCCCGGCCTTTCTGCACCCGGGCAGCCTGGCCTCGCGCCGGGTGGCGGAAGGCGACCGGGTGACCCGGGGCGAGGTCCTGGCCAGCCTGCACAACCCGGCGCTGGCGCCAGCGGCGGCCGCGGCCCGGGGCCGGGTCGAGGAAGTGGCCGCCGAAATCGCTCAGTTGGAGCGGGATTTGTCGCGGGCTCGGGCGCTACTGGAGCGGGAACTGATTTCCGAGGAGCGGGTGGACCAGCTTGAATCCCGTCTGGCCGCGGCGCGGGAAGCGCGGGGCCAGGCCGAGGCGGCCCTCGCCGAGGCCCAGGCCCAGGAAGCCGAGCTGCAATTGCGCGCGCCCTTCGACGGGCGGGTGGTGGCGGTGTTGGCCGAACCGGGAGATTTCCTGGCAGCCGGTCAGCCGGTCATGCGCCTGGCCGGTGTGGACGGTCTGGAGGTGGAGATTCGACTGCCCGCCGCCCTGCTGGACTGGCTGGAGCGGGACGAGGCGGTGCGCCTGAGTCGGCCGCTGCAGGGCGGCGAGTTTGAAGGCCGTCTGCGCCGCATCGGCGATGGCAGCCAGGATATGACCACCGCCGTGGTCGCGACGGATGAGCCGAGTCTGGCAGCCGGTCAGGTGGTGCAGGTTCATCTTGGCCGCCGCCCGGCTGGTGACCTGGAACTGCCCCTGCCGGCCATGGTGGATCCCGGCGGCCATGCCCCCTATGTCTGGCGACTGGTCGAAGATGGCGAGCAGTTGTCGGTGGAACCGGTCCGGATCCGCCCCGGGCGGCTGCGCGGTGACTGGATTGGCATCGACCCCGCCGACGCGGCCGGCCTGGCGGTTGGCGACAGGGTCGTGGTGGCCGGTCAGAACCGCCTGGTGGAAGGCGGCACGGTCAGGGTGCTGCAGTGAGTGGCCTCAAGGAAAACGCCCGCCGGGGGCTGTTGGCCCTGCTGGGCCAGCGCCGGCTGATCATGACCCTGGTGGTGATGCTGGCGGTGCTGGGCTTGCTCGCCTGGAATGAAATGAATCGCCAGGAAGACCCCTTCTTTCCCTATCGCTATGGCGACATTCAGATTCCCTGGCCGGGCGCCGATCCGGAGCAGGTGGAACGGCTGATTCTCAACCCCCTCGAGGAGGAGCTGGCCCAGGTCCCGGACCTGGGGGAGATCATCGGCACCGCCCGGCTGGGCTTTGCCCATGTGATGATCGGCATGCAGGAGCATGTCTATGACACCGACGCGGTCTGGGACCGGATCCGGGTGGCGGTGGCCCGGGCTGAGCGGGAGTTTCCAGACGGTGCCCAGCCGGCGCGGGTGGATGACCGGCAGATGGATGCCCACGGCATCGTCCTGGCGGTGACCGGCAGCGATGATCTGATCGAGCTGCGCCAGGCCGCGAAGCGGCTCAAGCGGGATCTTTATCGAATCAAGGACATCTCGCGCGTGGAGCTGATCGGCGATCCCGGCCAGAACATCGTGGTCACCTGGGATGATGCGGTGGCCGAACAGACCGGCCTGGACGCCGCTGCCCTCGGGCAGCAGATCGCGGCCCGCAATCAGACTCTGCCCGCCGGCAGCCTGCGGGTGGCCGGACGGTCGGTGGTGCTGGATCCGGAAAGCGAATTCACGTCCCTCGAGAGCCTGCGGGCCACCCCGGTAGTCACGGCTGCGGGTGATCGCGTCCCTCTGGGTGAACTGGCTGATGTGCGCCTGGCACCGGAATCCCCCCTGCGCGAGAAAATCGGCCTGAACGGCCGCCCTGCCGTGGCGCTGGGCATCGTCATTCCCGACAACCGTCTCAATGCGGTGGCCTTTGGCCACAGCGTGCGTGAGCACATTGACGGGCTGCGCGCCGACTACGCGCCGCTGACAATCGAGGAACTCTTCTATCAGCCCTCTTGGGTGGAGCGTCGGCTTTCGGAACTGGGCTTTTCCCTACTGCTCGGCATTGGGGTGGTGGCGGCCATTCTGTTTCTGGTCATGGGCCTCCGCTTGGGGCTCACCGTCAGCCTGCTGGTGCCCCTGGTGACCTTCTCGGCCCTGGCGGTCTATGCCATGGGCGGCGGGGTGCTGCACCAGATCGCGGTGGCGGGGATGGTCATTGCCCTGGGCATGCTGGTGGACAATGCCATTGTCATGTCCGAAAACATCCAGTGGCATCTGGACCAGCGACGACCATTGACCGAGGCCGTTACCCGCGCGGTGACCGAACTGGCCGGGCCGTTGATGGCGGCCACGGGCACTACTCTCGCGGCCTTCACGCCCCTGCTGCTCTCGGCGGGCGACACCGCGGATTTCACCCGTGCGATTCCGGTGATGGTGATGCTCACGCTCGCCATCAGTTTCATCTATGCGGTGCTGGTCACGCCGGTGTTCGCCTCCGCCATCCTGCGGCCACGCCGGGTGGCGCGGCGGGACTGGAGCTTTGCGATCGGTGAGCGCCTGGGCCGCACGGCGGTCGGCCGGCCCGTGCTGGTTCTGGGGGTGGCGGCGGTCATGGTGGGGGTGGCCGGGAGCTTCTTCGGGGCCCTGGACAGGACCTTTTTCCCGGATACCGACCGCAATCAGCTGGTGGTGGACCTGCGCTTTCCGGAAGGCACCCACCTTTCCCACACCGACCACGCCGCCGCCACCCTGGCGGCCGGCATCCAACAGCAGCCGGGGGTGGAATCGGTCTACCGCTTTTCCGGTTTCAGCGGCCCACGCTTTTACTACAACCTGATCAGCCTCAGCAGCCAGCCTCATCTGGCCCGGCTGGTGGTCCAGACCGACCGGGTGGAGCGCCTGCCCGAGTTAATGGAATGGGTCCGGGCCACCACCCGCGAAACCCTGCCGGACGCCCAGGTGGTGGCCCGGCGCCTGGGCCAGGGCCCGCCCATTGATGCACCGGTGGAGATCAGGGTCTTCGGCGAGGACCGGGACGCGCTCACCGCGGCGGCCGACATGATTCTGGACGTGGTCCGCGACGATCCCGGCAGCCGCGACGCCCGCCATCGTCTTGGCGAGGGGCTGGCCAGCCTGCACGTGTCGGTGGACGATGCCCGGGCAGCCGAATTCGGCCTCGACCGCAGCGATGTCACCCGGGCCCTGGCGGCGGCCAGCCGGGGCCTGGAAGTCAGCACCTGGCGGGCCGAACGCGAGGCCATGCCCCTGCGCATCCGCTCACCGGAGGGCGAGGCCTTTCCCCTGGGCGGGCTGGAGGGCCTGCGGGTGGGAGCCGAGGGCGTGCCCCTGGGCGAGATCGCCCGCATCGAGACCCGCTGGCAGCCGGCCATCATTATGCACTGGGACCTGCAACGCATGACCCAGGTGCTGTCGGAGGTAAAGGAAGGCCAGACCTATGTCCATGTGCTGGACCGGGTGGTGCCGAAGCTGGAGGCGCTGGACTGGCCCGAGGGGACTTACTTTACCGTTGGCGGTGCCCACGAAGGGGCGGCCGACGCCAATACCGAACTGTTCCGCACCCTGCCCATCGGTGGCTTGCTGCTGGTGATCTTTCTGCTTCTGCAGTTCAATTCCTTCCGCATGATGGGCATGGTGCTGACCACCGTGCCGCTGGCGGTGGTGGGTGTGATTCCCGGGCTATGGCTGGCCGGCCAGCCTTTCAGTTTCACCGCCATGCTGGGGGTGGTGGCCCTGGTGGGCATCGTGGTCAACAATGCCATCGTGTTGCTGGACCGGATCAATCGCAACCGATCGGAAGGCCAGGACCTGGATACAGCCATCACCGAGGCGGTGGGACGCCGCACCCGACCCATCCTTCTCACCACCGCAACCACGGTGGCGGGGCTGTTTCCCCTGACCTTCACCCAATCCACCCTATGGCCACCCCTGGCCTGGGCCATCATCTCGGGCCTCCTGGCCTCGACCCTGCTGACCCTGGTGGTGGTACCGGCGATTTATCGAATGGCCTTTGCAAAACAAGCGGGGCAGCAGTGACTACCGCGGCGCCCGGGCGGTGGCGCTCATCAAGCCCCAGAAGGGGGAGATTCGATAGCGTTCAATGGCGATGGTCTCGAAGCCGGCAGTGTTGAGCATGGCTTTGAGTTCCCGGGCGGTCCAGGTTCGGAAATGGGCGGGGTCGCGCCAGCGGAGCCAGCGATCCAAGGCGCGCATGCTCAGATAATCCCGGCACCAGTCAGTAATCAGCAGACGGGCGCCGGGGCGAAGGACCCGCCGCATTTCGGCCAGGGCCCGCGCGGGATCCGGGATGTAGTGAAAGGCACTGGTGGAGACCAGGACATCAAAAGTGGCATTGGCAAAGGGGAGTTGCTCGGCCGGGGCACGAGCCAGGGAAACCTCATCATCCAGGCGGCGGTGAGCCACATCTAGCATGCCCGTCGAAAGGTCGGTGCCAGTCAGTTCCCATTCGGGATGGGATTGGCGCAAGCGGGCCAGCAGCCGACCGGTACCGCAGCCCACATCCAGCAGCTGCCCCGCGGGCTCCAGCGCAAGCCGCCTCTCGGTGGCGGCGATGCTGGCCTCGATATAGGAAGACCAGCGCTCCTCATAGATCGGCGCCAGTCGATCGTATTCGCGGGCGGCGGTTTGATGGGCCTTTTCAGGCATGTCCATGATGACTCCTGCTGTCACAATTGCAGTTTCAGTATCCACCGGAACAAGTCCGGCCAGTCTACAGCGATCGGTCTCAGTCGATATACTGGCGTCTTGCGAGACATGGTTCGAAGAAAGGGGAGGTCATGCAGACTGGAATGTTACCTCGCATAATGGCGGTTTTACTGGCTGTTTGCGGGCTAGGGGCCTGTACCACCATCGTCGTGAACGAATCCACCATGATCCCCAGCTTCGGGCGCGGGCAACTGCTGGGCCAGCTCCCGAATGGGCATGAACTGGTCGAACATGAATTCGAGCGCAGCGATGGCGAACGGGCTTACGGCCTCGCCGTGACCGCCGACGCGGATCTGCCCAGCATTCTGGTCTATGGCGGCAACATGCAATCGGCCGATGGCTCCATTCACCGGGTAGTGGATAATCTGCGCCATCTCGATGCCAATCTTTTCTTCTTCGACCGCCGTGGCCAGGGCCGCAGCACCGGCAGTCCCGGCGTGGAGCAGGGAATGGATGATGCGGTCGAAGTCCTCGATTACGTGCGTGAACAGGTCGCTGGCCCCATCATCCTGCACGGCTTCTCCCTCGGCGGCTTTGAAGCCGCCCACGTCGCCGGCCATCGGGCGGTGGATGCCATGGTCCTTGAGGCCACGGCCACTAATGTGGACGACTTCGCCCGCCAAGCCGTGCCCTGGTTTGCCAAGCCCTTCATCCGGATCCAGGTGGCTGATGAACTGCGCGGCTTCGACAATCGCGACATCCTCGCCGAATACGACGGCCCCCTCCTGCTGATAGCTGGGGGGAACGACCGCCAGACCTCACCGCGCATGATGAAAGACCTCTACGAGGCCAGCCCCTCGGCGCAGAAGCAGTTGGTCTTGGTGAAAAACGCCCATCACAACAATGTCATGCGCCGGGAGCAGGCCCGAGAATCTTACGCGCGTTTCCTGCGCGAGTCTGGGCTGGTCCAGGATTAAGATCGCCGTTCTCATAGGGCATTGAACAACTGCTCGATGAAGGCTTCGATCTCACCTCGTCGGCTATTGTCTGCCGTATGGATGACGTAAAAGGCCAAGCCCGAAATGGCATGATCCACCGCCGGCACCAGCATCCCGGCCTGCAGCTCCCGGGCCACCAATTGATCACTTAGAAGCGCCACGCCCTGCCCCATGACAGCCGCTTCGATAGCGTGGGTTTCCTCGCTGAAATGGATGCCGTCGTCCGACAGTGGCAGGGCGACGTCAGGACGTAGCTGTCGAGCGGAATCCAGCCATCGCGACCAGTCCGGGACTGCCACCCCCTTTTGCTTCCACTGGAAATGTATCAGGGGATACTCCAACAGCACCCGCGCCTGCGCGGTGCCGGCCAGCAAACGGGGATGGCAAAATGGCTGGTAGTGATCCTCAAACAGGTGATGGCATGCGAAATCATCAGGCGGCGAGCGGGTATATCGGATCGCCAGGTCCGCTTCTCCCGAATGCAAATCCGCAACTGTCTCGGAAGCCAGCACCGCCACCCGCCCACCATTCAAGGCCTTGTTGATCTCCCCCAGCCGTGGAATCAGCCAGCGACTGGCAAATGCCGGCGTCGTGGTGATGACCAGTGGTTGTCTGGTGCTCGCGGCACGAACGGCCGCGACCCCGGCGCCAATCTGATCCAGGCCGTCGCGAAGGGCGGGGAAGAGTTTCTGACCCGCCGCAGTCAAACGGATTGGCCGGGGATGACGAATGAACAGTGGCTGCTTGAGCAGCTCTTCCAGGTGCCGGATATGGTGGCTGATGGCGGTTGCCGACACATGGAGCTCGTCGGCGGCAGCCTGAAAACTGCCACGCCGAGCCGCCGCCTCGAAGGCGCGCAGGGCATTGAGGGGCGGGAGGTCTCTCATGGCTGGCCACCAGGATGAGTCTTTCTCATCTATCAGGCAAATTATTTCCGTTTTAAAAGGGCCTTTGCGACTTCTATCCTTATATTACCTCAAGTTAAGACCAGGAGAGCGCAATGTCCAGCACCATCTTGCTCATCACGGCCAGCGCCCGCGGCGAGGGCTCCATTTCAAGAAAAATGGCGGAACACTTCCAACAGGCGTGGCGTTCAAAGGCGCCGACAACCACAGTCATTACGCGGGACATAGGCAGCCATCCGCCCCCCTTTATCAGCGAGGCCTGGATTGGGGCCGCCTTCACACCAGCCGAACAGCGCGACCAACATCAGCGCAAACTGCTGGCATCTTCCGACGAGATGATCGATGAGGTCGACCGGGCCGATCTCATCGTGATTGCCTCGCCGATGTACAACTACGGCATGCCGGCGGCTCTCAAGGCCTGGTTTGATCAGGTAATTCGGGTCAACAAGACCTTCTCCTTCGATCTTGGGCGTGGGGACTGGCCGCTTGAGCCCATCTTCAGGGGCAAGCGCCTGGTGCTGCTCAGTTCCAAGGGCGAATTCGGGTTTCAGCCCGGCGGAAGCCGCCACCACATGAACCACCTGGACACCCATATCGCCACGGTGGCCCATTACCTTGGCGTCAATGACAAACATTTTGTCAGCATCGAATACCAGGAATTCGGGGATGAACGCCATGAGCGTTCCAAACAGTCAGCCCACCAGCAGATCGACGATCTGGTGCAATCATTGACCAAGCTCTCCCGGGATCAAGCTACCTACGAGTCAGCCCCTGCGTAGGCTGCCCGGGGACTCACGTCACCCTGAACTGCTGGATATCCGCCAGGACCTGGGTGGCGGTCACGCGGGCGCCGGCGCCCGGACCGCGGATGATTATGGGGGTATCATCATAGCTGTCGGTGCGGATCTGGAAGATGTTGTCGGTGGGGCCGATGGCGACGAAGGGGTGGTCCGCCGGCAGACAGCGGATGCCCACTTGCGCCCTGCCCTCACCATCCACCGTCGCCACATAGCGGGGTACGCCCTGTTGCTTGCGGGCCGGGTGGGCCTGCCAGTAGGCATCCAGTTCCGGTCCGGCGCGATCGAGGAAATCGGCCAGGGGCCAGTCGGCCAGGGTCTCCGGATAAAGGCTTTCCACCGCCACCTGTTTCGGATCGATGGAATGGCCGGCAGCGCGGGCGGTGATGATGAGTTTGCGGGCCACGTCCAGGCCGGAAAGGTCCAGGCGGGGATCGGGCTCGGTGAGGCCCTGTTGCTGGGCTTCGCTCAGGGCCTCGCTGAAGGGCCGGCCGGTGGCCAGGGCCTGGGTGAGATAGCTCAGGGTGCCGGAGAACAGACCGGAGACTGAAAGAATACGCTCGCCACTGGCACGCAGGCGCTGGATGGTTTCCAGCAGGGGCAGGCCGGCACCGACGGTGGTCGCATGGCGGTAGGCTGACACTTCACTGGCCGCGCGCAGGCGCTGATAGGCCTCCTCCCCGGCGGCCACCGCCCACTTATTGGCAGTCACCACCTCGAGACCGGCCCGCAGCCATTGCGCGTGACGCGCGGCGACTTCCGGGCTGGCGGTGAGATCCACGATGACGCCGCGAGCCGCGTGGTGACGCAGGTGGTAAACCAGCCGATCCAGGCAGGTGGGTCGGCCCGCCGCTTCTAGGCGCTCGTCCAGGCCGTCGAATGCCAAGCCCTGCTCATCCAAAAGCATCTGCCGGGAATTGGCCAAGGCCAAGAGGCGCAGGCGGCCGGGCTGGCGATCGGTCAGGATATTCAACAGTTCACCACCCACGTTGCCGGTGCCGATGATGGCCACCGGAATGCTGCTCTCGGCCTGGGCGTTCACCTCCGCCCGGCGCAGGGCATTGCCTTCAATGATCAACTCGCTCATGTCCCGACTCCTTCCAGGCCGGCGGCCTGGCGCGTGAGCAGACCGGACAGGGCCTGGTCGAGATCGGCAATGAGGTCCCGAGTGGATTCAATCCCCACCGACAGGCGCAGCAGGCCATCACCGATGCCCGCCCGACGGCGGGCATCGGGGTGCATGGCGGCATGGGTCATGGTGGCCGGATGGGCGATCAGGCTTTCCACCCCGCCCAGGGACTCGGCCAGGGTGATACATCGCAGACCGGACAGGAAACGACGCACGGCGGCCTCGCCCCCTTCCAGTTCGAAACTGAGCATGGCCCCGAAACCGGACTGCTGACGACGGGCGATGGCATGCCCCGGATGACTGGTCAGGCCGGGATAGTAGATCTTGCTAACGGCCGGATGGTCGGCGAGAAACTCACAAACCCGGGCGGTGTTTTCCTGGTGCAGGGCCAGGCGGGCATGCAGGGTGCGCAGCCCGCGCAGGGTCAGCCAGGCATCGAAGGCAGCAGCGGTCACCCCGAGACAATTGGCCCACCAGGCAATCTCCTCACCCGCTTGCGGATCGGCGCTGATAATGGCACCGCCGATGACATCGCTGTGCCCGTTGATGTACTTGGTGGTGGAATGCACGACGATGTCCGCGCCCAGTGACAGGGGCTGCTGCAGGGCCGGGGACAAGAAGGTATTGTCCACCACCACCCGGGCCTCCACCTCCCGGGCCCGTTCACAGACCTGGGCGATATCGGTGATGCGCAGCAGGGGATTGCTGGGTGATTCCAGCCAAACCAGCTTGGGCCGCCGGGCCAGGGCCTCACGCGCCGCCGCCGGGTCGTTGAAATCAACGAAGCTGAGCTGAAAGCGACCCTGGCGGGCCCAGGCATCCAGGAGACGAAAGGTACCGCCGTAGCAATCATGGGTGGCCAGGATCAGATCATCCGGCCCGGCCAGCTGCAGCACCGTGGTGATCGCCGCCATGCCGGTGGCGGTCACCGTCGCCGCCGCGCCCCCTTCCAGATCGCGCAGGGCATCGGCGAGCCGGTCGCGGGTGGGATTGCCCGAGCGGCTGTAATCATGAGCACGGGCCTCACCGTAGTCAGCGAAGCTGAAGGTGCTGCTCATGTGGATGGGCGGTATCACCGATCCGTATTGCGTGTCGCAATCCACCCCGGTGCGTGCGGCAATGGTCTGGGCATGCTGATCAGGCAGTGGCATGGGTCTTCTCCTTGAAGCAGGCGTTAAGAATCTTGCTGATGCGAAGGTGTTCGGTCAGGAAGGCGTCATGGCCATAGCGGCTCTGGATCACATCCAGTGCCACCGGGCCGGCCAGGCCCTCGGCCAATGCCCTGATCTGGGTTAGGGGCACGAGCTGATCACTGTCGACCCCGACCACCGTTGCCGGCACCCGAATCCGGCTCGGGTCCACTTGATGCAGATCCAGGGCTTCGGATAAGCCGAGAAACTGATCCGCTTCATAGCGCCGGGCGAACTGATGCCCAACATGGCCAAGATAGGATTCCAGGCTTTGCAGACGATCCACCGCGTCGGTTTCATTGAAACGCTCGGCGAACAACTCGGGGGTGCGATAAGTGCTCATGGCCAGGCCACGGGCCAGTGCAAGTCCCGTGCGTGGCAGCCCCGCCACCTCGGCCAGACGCACAATCTCTCTTTGCAGATGGCGGGCCGCGGTCGCAGCGGGATGGCTGTAGTGGGCGCCACTGATCAGCAGCAGCCTGTCGATGAAGAGTCGATCCCGCTCCGCCAGGGCCAGGCCCACCATGGCCCCGAAGGAGGCACCAATCACCCCATGCAAACGTTGAATGCCGAGATGATCGGCAAGCGCTTCGATGGCTTGGGCCTGATCTTGGGTCAGCAAGGGCGATTGGCGCTGCTGCTCACTGTCAGCCCAGTCCACACTCAGAAGGCGAAACCGCGTCGGGTCCAGTGACCGTCCGATACCGACCTGCCGGGACCACCAGCTTTCCAACTTCCGACCGCTATTGATGCCGCCAAGCACCAGCAGGACCGGCAATCCCGGTCTGCCCAGCAAACGCCAGGGCAGTCGCACCGTCATGCCATGGCCACCGGCATCTACCGTGGTCTCAAGCTCTCCTGACTGGCAGGGGGGAATCGCGGTTTCTTCCAGAAACTCACGATCGAAGGGTGTGCTGAGTGTTGCTGCAAGGGCTGCCACCTTATTCTCCTCCGCTTTGCTTGAACAGAAAGCCTGCGGGGAGCCGATGGCGAAGGACGTGATCTCGGACGGGTAACCGAAGCAGCACGGCTTCGCTCATCTCTCGGTGAGCCTGAATGGCTCCCCGCAGGAATTGGCACCTGGGTGGATGGCTCCACTGGTTGCCCCGGCGTCGTCGGGCCTGTCCCTCAACCGGTCTTGATGAGCATTTGCGGAAAAGCTTAGGGGTGAATTTGAGCTAGTACAAAGAATTAGTTGTTATTTGGGCATCGCGCCAAGGGCGCGGAGAAAACCGGCCTCGCGCAAAGACGCTAAGACGCAAAGGTAAAGAAGGGTTGTTTTGCCTGTGCCTGCCAGTAGCCGTAGGAGCGGCTTTAGCCGCGATGATGGCTTCGATTTACCCCCTATCGCGGCTAAAGCCGCTCCTACGGCAGGGTGGAACATTAATGCCTATACGACTGGCAACCATCGCTCAGGAATTGTCGGATCAAGACTGCCCCTCTCCACCATAATCCATCTTTCCTTTGCGTCTTGGCGCCTTTGCGCGAGGCCGGTTTTCTGTGCGCCCTTGGCGCCCTCTGCGCGAGGCCCAAACAGTTTTATTCCCTCAAGGAATAACCATATATCGGATTGGTCCGTGCAAAGCTTGACTCGGGAGCGGCTTGGGGTCATTGTTTGCTCTCGATAGCGCCGATTTGACACCAGCTTGCGGGCGCTCAACAAATTCAGCTAAAGCGGTAGGCAGACCCGCCTCCGCTGGATTTCGGCCCTCCTCAGCGGTGGCCCTTCCCGCAAGCTCGTGCCCGGCGCCGGTTTTTCCGGAGGCTCGCATGCGCACGTCAGCTACGTTGTTCAGAATCTGCTCTTCCCTGCCCGGCCAAGCGGCCCTGGATTGCCGTGCCCGGCGAATGTGTTGTCGATGTCGATGGCTAGCAACAGCGAATTGATCCGACAGCGACACATTCAAGCACTCGGGAACGCGAACTCGAGGCAAGGGGAAGACAATGAAACTGCAACAGATCCGCTATCTTCTGGGCGTGGTGGACAACAACTTCAACATCACCACTGCCGCCGAAAACCTCTATACTTCCCAGCCGGGCATCAGCAAGCAGATCCGTCTGCTGGAAGACGAGCTGGGGGTGCAGCTCTTTGTCCGGCGCGGCAAGCGCATCGAGTCCCTCACCCAGGCCGGGGAGCGGGCGGTGGTGCATGGCCGGCGCATCATGCAGGAGGTGGAGAATATCCGGAACCTGGCCCGGGAACTCAAGGGTGAATCGCGGGGCAGTCTGCGACTGGGCACCACCCACACCCAGGCCCGCCATGTGCTGCCGCCGGTGATCCAGGGCTTTCGCAAGCTGCACCCGGAAGTGATCTTCGACATTCACCAGGGCACCTCGGAACAGATTGCCGGGATGCTGTCATCGGGGGACGTGGATTTTGTGATGGTCACCAGCAGCCGGGAGCGCTTCCCCGACCTGGTCCAGTTGCCCGTGTATCAATGGGACCGGGTCCTGCTGGTGCCCCGGGATCATCCCCTGGCCCGGTATCCGAAAGCGCCCGAGCTGGAGCAACTGGCCCGGCATCCCCTGGTGACTTATGTCTTCAGCGACCGGCCGGAATCCTCCCTGATGCAGGCTTTCAATGCCCAAAACTTGCGGCCCAACATTGCTTTCACTGCCCGGGACGCGGATGTAATCAAGACCTATGTGCGCATGGGTCTGGGCGTGGGCGTGCTGGCCTCCATGGCGGTGGAGGAAGGCAGTGATGATGACCTGGTTGCCCTGGATGCCCGTCATCTCCTGCCGCGCCTGACCACCTGGGTCGGCTTTCGCCGCGACAGCCTGCTACGCCAGTTCCAGCTCGACTTCCTCAGCCGCCTGGCCCCGCATCTCACCCCCGAACGCGTGGAAGCGGCCCGGGAAGCGGAGAACCAGGCCGAGGTGGATGCGCTGTTTGCTGAGGTCAGGATCCCGTTGCATGACAATCCACCAAGGCCGCAGTTGGCCGGCTGCTGAGGTTTTTGAACCTCGCGCAGAGAGCGCCAAGGGCGCGGAGAGAGATTGGTTTTCTCGCAGAGGCGCGGAGACGCTGAGGGTTGTATTGCTGGGTGCCTTTCAGTTGTGGGAGCGGCGTCCGCCGCGATTGGTGCCAAGACAAGGCATCAATCGCGGCGGATAAGTAGTTTGCCCTCGTTCAACGCCTTAGCGAGCAACATCGCCACTTTCTAGATCCAGAACCGCAAACCCAAGCCTTGGACGGTGTCGGTCATCCGAGGATCCCGTGACTTCCTGAAAGCTCCCGCTGATGAACAGCTTCCCATCTATGGGGGATAGAAGCGTTGCAACAAGGTCCGTCTCGGGCTGCCAGTCTGAGATCAGCGTCTTCGAATCAAGATCAAACGCCGCCAATCGTCTGCGCGGAGTGTCTCCTGACTGTTGAAAGGCTCCCGATACAATTAGCCGCGAACCATCAAAAGCAATGCTCGAAACTGCGTCGCTGACGCCTATTTCTCCCATTTCCAATAAGCTGTTCTCCTCAAGGTCTATAATGGCCAGTCTTTCTCGCTCGACCTCGTTAATTGATCGAAATTGCCCGCCGATCAGTAAAGAATCCCCAAACAACCCAAGCACGCTAACGTTGGAAGCGGCATTGAATTCAAAACTCTTGTCCAACTCACCGGAAACCCGGTGAAGCGCAGCCAATCGCAATTTATCTTCTTCATTCACCTCTCTGAACCGCCCTCCTATATATAAGCGATCCCCCTTCTTGGCGATAGCACTGACTTGACTTGAAACATTCGGGGCCCATCCAGAAACCAGTGCGCCGTTATATCGGTTCACAGCCGCAATGTTGTGCCGCGCTTCTCCATCAACTTCTGATAGACGCCCCCCAAAATATAATCTCTCATCATCAACCGCCAAGGCTCTTACAGTGCGCCCGACAATCTCTGGTGGGTCCCAGCTGGGAGACTTTTCTCCCGTCTCTGCATTTAAAGCTGTCAGATAACCCCAGTCCGGCTCGCCGGCTTCAAATGGGAAATCGCCCGAGGCATACAATGTTCCCTCGTCCAGGAGCAGCCGGGACAAGTGAGTGGGTTGATCAGCCCGCCAGTCCTCCAATACCTGGCCGGTCTCCCGGTCAAGGGCCGCCAGATAGCGGCGGTCATGGCCTGTGATTTCCTGCAACCGCCCGCCGAAAAAACCCACATCACCGGAAAATGCCATCGTGCCTGCGGTAAAGTGACCGCTGGCGCCCGGATTCCAGTCGGCATTCAATTCGCCGTCCGTCAGATCAAAGGCGGCAAGCAGTTCACGCTCCACCCCGCCGGCTTGACGAAAGTTCCCTGCGGCGTACAACCACCCCCCATGTACCCCAACGCCCCAGACGGCGCCATCGGCTGAAGTCTCCCAACCTGCCACGACCGCCCCCGTGTTTCGATCAACTGCGGCAAGATTATCTCTGGTCAAACCGCCAACGGACTCAAAGTCACCCCCCAGGTACAATCGCTCTCCGTCCGCGGACACAGCCATCACCAGCCCGTCGACCGCGGGATTGTGGTCCCACAGCCGCTCTCCGGTCTCCGGGTTTAGCGCCATCACGCCATTGGCGGCTTCCCCGCCAAGGGTTTCAAAATAGCCGCCGACATACACAACACCGTCGGCAACATGCACGGTAACCACCACGTTGTCGGGTGTCTCCCCCCAATCCGGAATGAGCTCGCCAGTCTGCGCATCCAGTGCCGCCAGGGCCACGCCCGAATCGCCACCCACGGATGCAAAACTTCCTCCCACATAAACCCGCTCCCCGTCCGTGGCCAGGGTCCAGACCGTGCCTTCCGAGCCGGGGTTCCAGTCCGGATCCACCGCTCCGTCGACAGCGCTCACCAGCGCGAGTCCCTCGCGCTCAAAACTGTCGCCGTCGCGGGAAAGATTGCCAAAAAGCCCGGAGACGAAGACCCGGTCTTCATGCACCGCAATGCCGGTCACCGCCTCGTCCGTGTTGGCACGCCAGCCACGATCAACACGGCCTTGCGCGTCAATTCGTGCCAGGTTTCGCCGGGGCACGCCACCGACGGATTCAAAACGCCCACCTATGTAAAACCCTCCCTCGCCGTCAGCGGCCACCGCGAATACTGAAGGCCCATCGATATAAGGCACGGCACCAGCCAGTCGGCCGGAGTCCATATGTACTGCGGCACCCGGGCCGGTCAACGGACCCAGGCGGGAAAAATCACCGCCCAGATAGATCCGATCCGCATCGACGGCGGCATCAAAGACCCTGCCGGTCACCCTGTCATACTTGGTCGCCGCCAAGGGGACTGGCCTGGCACCGGCCGGATAGGACAGTGTGGCGTCCGACTCAATCACGAAAAACCAGCCGGTATCCGGATCAAAGCCATCATCCGCTCTCAGGACGAGCGAGCCACCGGTTTCATCCGGCATCATGCCACCATCATCGCAGAGGGTGTAGTTGAGCCAATCGCAATCCGAATCGGAGGAATAGAGCAGATTCACCGGCTCCACTGACTCCCAGGAAAGATACATCGCGCCTGCCCGGGAGTGGCTGCTCAGAGCTGGACGTTCGACGCAGCTCACCATGACCGAGTCGACGTCTTCTGACGCCATCACACCGGTCGCGTCGTCCACCTGGCAGAATCGTCCGGCCGGCTGATTTTCCACGGAAACTTCCCAGGATTGCCCCGGCAGCAGACGTGTCGAGAATGCGAATTCCCCGTCCGCCTCAATGCCCAAGACTTCGTCATCATTGAGTGCGAGATGGACAGAATCACCGGCCAGACCCTGCACCTGACCGCCGACCGAAAAGCCGAATTCGCCATCACTGCACGCACTCAAGGCCGGCAATAAAGCGCTATAGAGGAGTATCCGCCGTATCATTGCATTGACCCTCCGCCGCAGGACGTACCCGGTACCGGCCAGAATTCATAGTCACTGCACGGTGACGCGCCATTGCAGGCCCGGAAACGAAGCTGAGAGCTGGTATCCGCCTGGGGAGAGTAGTTCGTTACTCCCTCCGTCCCTTCATGCAACTGGACCCAGTTACTGCCATCATAACTGAAGTCCGCGGTATATCGGTCCGCTTCGGGATCGCCGCTTGCATCCCATTGGAAGATGAACTGTGGGCTGCCTGCCCAACAGCCCAGAAAGTCCACCTCGATGTCGTGCACATGCAAATCAACCACCGGGGGTGGAGTCCCGCCCAGGCAGGCGCTTGGCTTCCCATAATCTGACGGCCCCGGCAGCCCGTCGCCTTCGGGTTGATTGGACCTCACATAAGCATCAGTTGCCGAACCACTGCCATACAAATAGCTCGCATCGTCGGGAAATGGCTGACACTCATGCAGCCCTTCCGGGTTAATGAATCCTCGTTCAGTTATCTGAGGATTGCCATTATTTGCTCGATACAAGCCTTCGAGGACGCGCCCATGTGTATCGATAGGGCGGTTCCCGGGAAGAAGAAATCCGCGATCCAATGAACGATACAATAAATTTGCAGCCATGGCTGATATCCGTGGGGCCGCCCAGGAGCTACCTCCCGGATTATCACCATTCAAGGTTGGAACATCATCCGCGACAAGGTTCAGGCGGTCGCCTCGATCAGCCTGTGGGTCGAGGCAATGGGTTCCACCCGCGCCCCAGGTATGCGCCGCTGAGATGACATTCCCGGGACGGGCCTGGTCGGCAATACGGTCATCGTGACCGATGATTGCCGGCGGCGTTGATGTAGGCAACCCCCGAACAAACCAGAGATTGAATGAGAACATGTTCAGAGTCGGGATCGTTGGACGGGTCAAGATCCGGGCAACCACCTGGACCAAGGGTTACATTTCCTCCGCTCCTGTTGACCACCCCGATCCCGAACTGAGAGCGATTCTCTTCGATCCACCTTAACGCCGCCGAACGATCCCTCTCGTAATACTGATCGTCCCGCGCCGCTGTGCTGACATGGACAATACGCGACGCTTCGGTGCGGTCGGCAATAATCGAGGAAACCTGTTGCCCATGATCATGAACACCGACTCCTGGCAAGGGAGGATCCGTGGGTGCCTGCATCACGCAGTTTCTGACATCCCCCTTGTCATAGGATCCGTTTATCTCCCAGTCGCAATGCACCCGCGCCATGGTCTTGCAGTTCTGATCGGCCGGGTAATAACTACTGCAATTCCCCCAGGTATCAGCAAAAACCTGACGAAAATCAGGGTCGTTGGAATCCAGGACGATTCCCCTGGCTTCGATCACGGCAACATTCCAGCCGTCAATTTCGCTGCAGCTACTGTAGCCGTAAGCTACTGATGCCCCCCCAAAATCAGGCTTGAAGAAAGGCAAACGGCAGTTCTGAACCATTGATATGACATGGGGACACCCTCCCTGGCTGATAAATTGAGGACTTTCCTGCTGACAGAAAAAAGCCCATCTTCAATAATCAAGATTAGACAGGTAGGGTGGTTTTTCAAGTATTTTCGAGAGCGGTTTCATCAAGAAGATATTTTTACACAGTATCAGTGCCAAATTAGTGCCAAGGTTTGGGATCCGGCATCTGTCAGGGCGGGAATCCCCCTCCCACATGACAATCATCCTCCCCAAATAATGAATCTTCTCTGCGTCTCCGCGCCTCTGCGCGAGATAAAGCACGTGTCTTTTTGAATTCCTCTGCGCCCTTTGCGCCCTCTGCGCGAGGCCGCTTTTGAATTTTTAAACCGACTCATGCAAACCACACTCGCGCTTGAGCCCAAAGAAGCGCGTGGCTTCCTTGCTGCCTGCTTCCTGCAATGAACGGGTCGTGTGCCAATCGCCGATGCTCACATAGCCCTGTTCCCAGAGGGGGTGGTAAGGCAGTTCATGGCGGTTGAGATAGGCGTGCACGTCCCTGTCCGTCCAGTCCAGGATGGGGTGAAACTTGATGCGGCCGTTGCGGTACTGGGCGAGCGGCAGCTTCTCCCGGCTGCTGGCCTGGTCGCGACGGATGCCGGAGAACCAGGTGCCGGCACTCAACTCGCGCAAGGCCCGCTGCATGGGCTCGACCTTGTTCTCCTGGTTGTAGGCCTCGATCCCATCCCTGCCCTGCTCCCAGCGCTTGCCGTGACGCGCTTCCTGCCAGGCGGCGCTGAATCGGGGACGGTAGACATGCAGATTCAGATCCAGGCGCTGGGTGAGCCTGTCCACGAAACGGTAGGTTTCCGGAAAGTGATAGCCGGTGTCGATGAAGATCACCGGGATGTCGGGGCGCTGGCGAGTCACCAGGTGGAGCATGACCGCCGACTGGGCGCCGAAGCTTGAGGCCAATACCTGCCGATGAGGCAGATGGGCCAGGGCCCATGCCACCCGTGCCTCGGCACTGGCCGTCTCCAGATTGTGATTGGCCTGATGCACGAGGGAATACTCAGGTACCAGTGGCGTAATCTTGCTCATGTTCCCTCACCTCCTTGCCGGTGGTGACTGCTGACACAATGCCGATGCGAATCAGAAAATCCCCGAAACCTTCGTTCTCCTCGCTCTCCCGGGCGTAACGCGCGAACAGCATGTCGAGCGTGTTGAGGATGGCGTCCTCATCGGCGTTCTCCCGGTAGATGCGATTGAGGCGGTCGCCGTTGCAGGACGCGCCGAGATGCAGGTTGTAACGGCCTGGCGCCTTGCCGATGAGGCCGATCTCGGCCAGGTAGGGGCGGGCGCAGCCGTTGGGGCAGCCGGTCATGCGAACAGTGATCGGCCGCTGGCCGATGCCGTGCTTGTCCTGCAGGGCCTCGACCTTGTCCAGCAGATCCGGCAGGTAACGCTCCGCTTCGGCCATGGCCAGGGGGCAAGTGGGAAAGGCGACGCAGGCCATGGCCCGCAATCGTGTGGCGGAGACCTTTTCGTGCCGGACCAGGCCGTGCTTTTCCAGCAGCAGGTCGATGTCCAGCTTCTGCTGGACATCAGCACCGGCAATGATGAGGTTCTGGTTGGCCGTGACCCGGAAATGGATATCCGGGTGCTGTTGGGCAAGCTGCCGCAAGCCTTCCATGGCCTCGCCCTTGAGGCGGCCGTTTTCCACGAACAGGGTCAGATGCCAGTGCCCGTCTTCGGCCTCCACCCAACCGTAACGATCGCCGTTGTGATGAAACTGGAAGGGCCGGGTGGGGGCGAGCGCAAAGCGCTGGCGCCAATCCAGCTCCCGCCGGAACCAATCCAGGCCGTGATCCTCGATGGTGTACTTCAGGCGTGAACGCTTGCGGTTCACGCGATTACCGTAGTCGCGCTGGATGCTGATGATGGCTTCGGCCACGGTCACCGCCTGTTCGGGCCGGCAGAAACCGATCACATCCCCAAGACGCGGATGGGTATCGGCCACGTCATGGCTCATGCCCAGGCCACCGCCGACACTGACATTGAAGCCGGCCAGACGGCCCTTCTCGGCAATGGCAATGAAGCCGATGTCATGGGCAAAGACATCCACGTCGTTAACCGGCGGGACCGCCACCGCGATCTTGAACTTGCGTGGCAGATAAGTTGGCCCGTAAAGGGGCTCGTTCTCCCTTTCGCTACCACTGTCCCGGCCCTGCAGCCATATCTCCTGATAAGCCTGGCTTTCGGGCAGCAATTCATTGCTCAGGCGCTCAGCGATGGCCTGGACTTCGGCATGCAATGCGCTTTCCAGGGGATTGGCACTGCACATGACATTGCGGTTCACATCCCCGCAGGCGGCGATGCTGTCGAGAAAGACTTCATCCAGACCACGCACCAGGGGGCGCAGGTCTTCCTTGTAAATGCCATGGAACTGCACCGCCTGGCGGGTGGTGAGGCGGATGGTGCCATTGGCGTAATCCCGGGCGAGGGCATCCAGCTTCAGCCACTGGGCGGGCGTCAACACCCCGCCGGGAATCCGCACCCGCAGCATGTAGGAATACAGCGGCTCGAGTCTGGCCTTGCGGCGTTCGGCCCGCACATCCCGGTCATCCTGCTGATAGATGCCATGGAACTTGATGACCTTGGTATCGCTCTCGGCAATACCTCCCGTGACCTGGTCCTCCAGGCCAATATGGAGGGAGCCGCGCAGGGCCCGGCTTTCGGCCTTGATGGATTCCACTTCGTCGAGCAGCGCTTCACGCTTGTCAGTCATGATCAGTAAACGTCCTTCTGGTAGCGACCTTCACGGCGCAGTTGCTTGAGATAATCGCCGGCGGCGTCCTCGCTCAGGCCGCCCTGCGCCACCAGCACATCGCGAATCGCGGCCTCCACATCCGGGGCCATGCGATTGGCGTCGCCGCAGACATAGATATGGGCGCCGGCTTCCAGCCACTGATGGAACTCGGCGGCCTGCTGGCGGATGCGGTGCTGGACATAGACCTTCTCCGCCTGGTCGCGGGAGAAGGCCAGGGAGAGCTTGTCCAGGGCGCCTGACTTGAGATGGCGCTGCCATTCCAGTTGATAGAGAAAGTCGGTACGCCGATGCTGTTCGCCGAAGAACAGCCAGTTGGAACCGTCATGGCCCAATGCACGACGCTCGGTCACAAAGGCGCGGAAGGGGGCCACACCGGTGCCGGGGCCGATCATGATCACCGGTGCCTGGCCGTCCTCGGGCAGACGGAAGCGGGGGTTTTCCTCCACGAACAGCCTGACCCGATCACCGGCCTCGATGCGGCGGTTGAGATACCAGGAGGCGGTACCTACCCGAAGGCCCTGCTCGGTTTCACCCCCCACGGTGGCCACGGTGAGGTGAATTTCATCCGGGGTGTCGGCGGGGCTGGAGGCAATGGAATACATCCTTGGGGTCAGGCCCCGGAGCAGGCTTACCAGGCGCCGGCCATCCAGCTCGGTCGGCCAGGCCCGCAGTACATCGATCACCTGGTGATCCTTGATCCAGTCACGTAACTGTGTGGCATCGGCCAGCACGGCTTTAAGAGCATCAGCTTGTGCCAGCTCGGCATACTGTTCCAGGAAGGGACGGGACAACTGGGTGAGTTCGCGGTGCCGACCAAGCCAGTCCCGCAGTGACCGGGTCTGGCCCTCATACTCGATAGCTTGCGAGCCGTCCAGCCCCGTGGCGGCCAATACTTCTTCCACCAGGGCCGGGTCGTTGTCGGCCCAGATACCCACCGAGTCACCGGCCTGGTACTGAATGCCGCTGTCTTCGATGGACAACTCGATGTGATGCACGGACTTACCGGACGGGGCCACCGTCAGGGGATGGCTAGCCAGGACCTCCGCTTCGAAGGGCTCCTCCCGGGTCCAGCGGCTGGGAGCTTTGGCCTCGCCCACCAATTGCAGGTGGCTGGGCGCGGCCTCGGCCGGCTCACCGCCGGCCAGTTCACTGAAGCGTTCCAGGGCCTGTTCCCGCCACTGGCGGGCGGCGTTCTCGAAATCCACATCGGCATCGACTCGATCCAGCACGCGCTTCGCGCCGAGCTTTTCCAGGGCGGCGTCGAAGTCACGGCCGGTCTGGCAGAAATGCTCATAGGAGGAGTCGCCCAGGGCAAAAACGGCGTACTGCAGATCACTCAGCTTAGGCGCCTTGTCCGAGAGCAAGAACTCGTGAAAGTCCTCGGCATCCTCGGGCGGGTCGCCCTCGCCATGGGTGCTGACCACCAGGGTGAGCAACTCCTGCTTGCGGATCTGCTGGGGGCGGACATCGGCCAGGCTGGCCAGCTTCACCGACAGGCCCTTGCCACGGGCATCCTCCGCCAGGGCCTCGGCCACCCGGCGGGCATTGCCGGTTTCCGAGCCGTACCAGATGTTGAGCACCCGACTCGCCCCCGATGCGGCGGCGGCACGGGCCTGCGGGACGGGTACCTCCGCGCCCGGCGCCGCACCGGCAGCCGCCAGGCCGGCCAGATAACCGGAGGCCCAGATCTTCTCCCGCTCATCAAGCTCCCGGGCCAGGGCGTCCAGCTTGCCCTGCAGTTGTGGTGTGTTGGCAGGCACCGCAGCCATGGTTCTCTCCCTCGCTTGAGTACGGGGAACAGACTAGGCAGGCAGTCACATCACTGGAAGGAATGTTTGTTCATACCGATATGACGGAAAGGCAGAAAGGGGGTGGGGCTGGCTTTAGCAATTTACTGATGGCTCTGGTGGCGGGTTTGGGCGTGATGGTTTTTTCACAGAGGGCACAGAGAATCCGCAGAGGGGCACAGAGCTTCCTTAAGCTTGTACTGTTTGCTGAGGGCCAACGACAATAAACCTCCGTGGCCCTCTGCGTGTTCTCTGCGTCCTCTGTGTCCCCAATTCAACGCCCAAGTCCAGCACCAGGCATATTCCCTTTGGTGATTAGCAAGTCAGTAATGGATATTTCCCTGGAATTGATGACGGGCCTAGTCTCACTGGAAAGCGTGAGACACAGAGGAATGCCGTCATGGAGTATCTGCCTATATTCGTGGCCGCCGAAAACCGCCGGGTCCTGGTGGTGGGTGGTGGCCAGGTGGCCAGCCGCAAGATCGGCCTGTTGATTCGCAGCGGGGCCGAGATTCATGTGGTGGCCCCCGAGCTTTGCGAGGCCCTGCGGGCCCTGGCCGAGGAAGGCAGCATCCATTGGCGGGCGCGGGCCTTTCGCGATGAAGACCTGGATGATGCCTGGCTGGTGTATGTGGCCACCGATGATCCCTTCCTGCAGCGGCGGGTCAGCCGCGAGGCCGCGGCCCGGCGGGTACTGGTCAACACCGTGGATGATCGGGACCTGTGCAGCTTCATCATGCCGGCCATTGTCGATCGCTCGCCGGTGATGGTGGCCATCAGCACCGGCGGGACATCGCCCGTGCTGGCTCGGCGTATTCGCGATGGCGTGGAGCGCCTGTTGCCCCAGGCCACCGCGCGTCTGGCCCGCTTCGTCGGCCGGGTGCGGGATCGCATCAGCGAAAGCATCAGTGATTTTGCTCAACGCCGCCATTTTCATGAATGGCTGGTGGACGGGCCGGTGGGTGATGCGTTGCGGGCCGGTCGGGAAGGCGAGGCCCTGTCCCGTTTCGAGCAGGCCTTGAGTGATGGTGAACTGATCAGCGAAGGGATGGTGTATGTGGTGGGTGCCGGCCCCGGTGATCCGGAACTGCTCACCCTCAAGGCCTTGCAGACCCTTCAGAAAGCCGATGTGATCGTCCATGACGGGCTGGTGGATCCAAGAGTGCTGGAGCTGGCGCGCCGGGATGCGGATTTCATTGATGTGACCAAACGTGCCGGATATCACCGCCTGCCACAGGAGCGGATCAACCAACTGCTGGCTGAGTTGGCCGAAGCCGGCAAGGTGGCGGTCCGCTTGAAGGGGGGCGATCCCTTTGTCTTTGGTCGGGGCGGCGAGGAGATCACCCATCTGCGTGAGCGCGGCATTCGCTATGAAGTGGTGCCCGGTATTACCGCCGCGGTGGGTTGCGCGGCCTATGCCGGCCTGCCCCTCACCCACCGCGATCATGCCCACTCGGTCTGGCTGGTCACCGCCCACTGCCGTGACTCGGTGGATGAGCTGGACTGGAATGACCTGGCCCATTCCCGCCAGACCCTGGCCTTCTACATGGCCGTGAAACAGGTCGGCCGGGTACAGCAACAGCTCATGGCCCATGGCCGCGACCCCGATACCCCGGTGGCCTTTGTCGAACACGGCTGCCGCCCGGAACAGCGGGTCATCGTCGGTCGCCTTGGCCGAATGGCGGAACTGGCCCGGGAACACGAGCTGCAGTCACCGTCCCTGATCTATGTGGGCGAAGTGGCCGCACTTGCGGCGGAGCTTGGCTGGTACGGACAGGTGCCGCTTGTGGATACCGACAGCGAGGCACTGCGGCGGGTGGCGGTTTGATTTGCCTCGCGCAAAGGCGCTAAGGCGCAAAGAAAGATTATTTTTCTCGCGCAGAGACGCGGAGACGCAGAGAAAACAATGTTTATGTTGTTTGCTGCCTATCAATGGCCGTAGGAGCGGCTTTAGCCGCGATGAGACTTCGGTATGCCCCTGATCGCGGCTAAAGCCGCTCCTACGGCGGGATGGAGCAACCATGTCTATCCAGTTGGCAACCATTGCACCGGATTAGTCGGGGCAGGAATACACATCCCACAACAAAACCTTCCTTTCTCTGCGTCTCCGCGTCTCTGCGCGAGATAGCTTTTCCTTTGCGTCTTTGCGTCTTTGCGCGAGGCCAACCAAGTAAGGAGTTAGACCATGATCTACGATTCAATACTCGACACCATCGGCAATACCCCCATCGTGAAACTCAAGCGCCTGGCGCCGGAGGGGATTGATTTCTATGTGAAGGTGGAAGCCTTCAATCCCATGGCCTCGGTCAAGGACCGACTGGCGATTGCCATTATCGAGGACGCCGAACGCCGGGGAGTGTTGAAGCGGGGTCAGACCGTGGTGGAGGCGACGTCGGGCAATACCGGTATTGCTCTCGCCATGGTCTGTGCCGCCAAGGGCTATCCCTTTGTGGCCACCATGGTGGAGACCTTCTCGGTGGAACGGCGCAAGCTGATGCGGGCCCTGGGGGCCAAGGTAATCCTCACCCCCAAGGAAGAGAAAGGCACGGGCATGGTGCGCAAGGCGGAGGAACTGGCCGAACAACATGGCTGGTTCCTGGCCCGGCAGTTCGAGAACGAGGCCAACCCGGCCTATCACCGCAACACCACCGGCCCGGAGATCCTGCGGGCCTTTGCCGGCCGCCGCCTGGACTACTTCGTCTCCGGCTGGGGGACCGGCGGTACCATCACCGGTGCCGGTGAAGTCCTCAAGGCTGCGCGCCCTGATATCAGGATCATCGCCACCGAACCGGCAGGCGCCTCGCTCATGGGCGGCAAGGACTGGGCGCCACACAAGATCCAGGGCTGGACCCCGGATTTCCTGCCCAAGGTGCTCAATACCGAGATCGCCGATGAACTACTGCCGGTGACCGACGAGGAGGCCATCCGGACCGCACTGGATCTGGCCTCCCAGGAAGGCATCTTCGTCGGCATCTCGGCGGGCGGCACGGTGGCCGCGGCCCTCAAGGCCGTGGAAAACGCCCCGCGCAGCACTGCCGTTTTAGCCATGTTGCCGGACACCGGCGAGCGCTATCTCTCCACGCCCCTGTTCGACGACATCCACGACGGCTCCGACGACGAATGGCTGGTGGGCCTGACCCAGGCGCCACGGGTGGCCTAGTGGGCCACTAGCCAAAAAACACATGGACACACCGCTCCCACGGAACCCCGTATGCCGTGGGAGCGGGCTAAAACGCCATGGCCCGCTGTTCCGCAAGCGGCCGACCGGGGCTATCTCTCAAAACGCCCAGCGAACCCCGAGGGAAATGAAATTCTGATCATCTTCCAGACCCTGGTAGTGCGACACACCACCGGAAAAGGACAGGCTTCCCTCAAGGCGCCATTCAAGTCCCACGGCAGTCATGTTGTCATCGGCATCAATGCGATCAAAGTCGAGCCGCTTGAATTGGGCTGTCGCCAGCAGCCTGTCCGAAAATTCATGCTCAATGCGCAGGAACACCGTTGGAAAATCATCCTCCAGGGTGAAGGAAACGGGATTAAGCGTGAATGGATCAGTGGTATCAAAGTCCAGTTCCCAGAACTCATAACCAACACCCGCGATAAGACGATTTCGGTGGTGCTCGATCAGTTCGAAATCCGCAGACAACTCATAACGGCGAATATCATCACCCGCGTCGATCTCCAGCCTGGCGGTGGACCATTCACTCCAGGCCCAGCCCACCCCGGCCCGGGCACCACTGCCAAAGTCGTCATAATCCGCGATACCGCCATGAATCGACCATTGCGCCTGCGCACTGCTCGCACACAGGAGCAACCCGAGCAGCATGCCTGTCATTTGTCCACGCATGAGGGCTCCCTTCTGCCTTGAAACAATCAGAAAAGCGGGAGGCCGCCATGCGGCCTCCCGCCTTGGACCATGTCCGTCATGAACGATCAGAGCGGGCTTGGCCCGCCACCGGTACAATCCGGCGCGAACCCGGAGTCACCGATCAGATTGCTCAAACCATCACCATTCAAACCACGCGCCTTGATTTCCCAATAATTCTCCGAGTTGACCGAGAAGTTGAAACCCGGCGTGGTACTGTCGTGGATCTGATTATAAGAGCCGCCCATCCCTTCTCTTTTGTAGCCTTCCCAGCTTTCCACCGGGGTAGAACCGTTTTCGGACAAGGTCACGGCGTAACTGGCCAGACCATTATGACAACCAGTAAAATCTATGGTCATGGATGGTGTTTCCGGTGCACTGCCGGCGCTGTCATCCAAAGTATAAAGAAGCCGGTCCGGCGTTCCGTTCAGATTGGACAAAACGCCCTGCGTCGCTCGCTGGCTGATCGCGTCCTTGATGGTGACAGGATCAGGACCTATTCCCTCGTCCTGTACCAAGGCGGCCGCACCGGCGACCAAGGGAGCAGCGAAGGAAGTGCCGTTAACGCTCGAGAAAAACTCGGAATCCCCCGAAGCACTGGCCGCCTCGATACTCTCGCCCGGGGCGACGATATCAACGCATGTGCCGAAATTACTGAAACTGCTCAGCGCGTCCTGATCATTGGATGATGCCACCGTGTAGGCCTTGTGAGCCGAGGCAGGCGACTGATTACACGCATCTGTCGCACTATTCCCTGCTGAGGTAACTACAACTGCCCCTTGGTCGGCAATATGGTCGGTTGCGTCATTGATGGTAACGCTATGTGGAAAACCGAGACTGATGTTCACGATATCGCCCGGGTCAACCTGGTCGGCGACCCAGTTGGCGGCCTCCACGTAGTCGGACGGCGAGACAGAACCAAAGCAATCCGCCACCTTCACATTGACAATCTCGGTTTCCTTCGCGGTGCCTTTTGTCCAGCCACTCGACATGGATGAGACGCCGGTCCCATGGTCGGCACAGTCCTGCCCGCTGCCACCAAACGCATCGTATTGGAGTTGCGAAACCCTGTTGTCAAAAGGGTCCTGAAACTCGTCATGACTGGCTCGAACACCGGAATCGATTATAAAGATCCGCCGGTCCGTGCCAGACCAGTTGTAAATATATTCGCCGTCGAGCGGCAGCGTGCGCTGACTCACACGGTCAAGGTGCCATGGGGCATTAGCCTGGACCGCATGAAGGCGGCCGATGCCGGCCTCCTCGACGTACAAAACGTCCTCTCGCTCCGCGATGGCGCGTGCCTTTTCCCTGGACATTATCTCGGCAGACGCCACAGGGGTACCGCCGACAAGATGGGCCCGCGCATCGAGGCCGACGTTTCGAGCGAAGTTTTCTACATGCTCGCGGTATGTTTTCCCGCCTGGCCCCTCGCCGGCAGGCACTGCTTCCTCACGGAGTCGAATGAAATAACCCGCTGAGTCATCGGCATGCGGGAGGAACTGCACATTCTGCCCCCCCCCCATGGGCCTCTCCAGGCAGACCAAAAGCCACGCCGAGCGAAATGAGGAGTGTTGAGGTGAGTGCGGTGAAGTGTCCCTTGTACATTGCACGACCTCCTGTGCTTTCCTATCCTTTACTTACCAATATGGGATTCGAGGCCCGATTGGGCCTCGCAAAGGTAAAAATAGCAAAGATATCCCGGAATTCCAGGCTGAGCCATGGAGGGATCCGGCATGAATATGTCAAATTCAATACTTCTTCCCCGCTTGATTCCTGTTGCCCTCCTCGGGCTTTTTCTAACCTCACTGCCAGGATGCCTGTCCGAGGAATCGGGCCCCCTTGAGGAGGGTCCGCCCCGGTGGCTGTTCTCCTTCGACAGTGGCGACGACGGATGGCAGCCGGTTGCAGCCCGTTTTAGCGAAGCTGACCGTGAGAGGCGAAACTTCGGGTTCCGGCAGGTCACGGCCCAGGAAGGCACCGCTGATTGCTGCAAGGCCCTGCAGCTGGAGGTGGTCTCCAACGGGCGCCTTGTCATCGGCATGTTCTACCCCCTGGAAGGGCTTGACCCGAACCTGCTGTATCAGGGCCGAATCCGTTTCGAGGTCTTCAGCGACGTACCGGCGGAATGCGGGGGCATACCACGACCGCCGGGCCGAGATACCAATTTCCTGGTAGGCTTTAGCGATGAACAGCTCAAGCCATTTCTGACGACATTTGACTTCTTCCAGGATTGGTGGTCTCTAAATATTGATCATGGCATACCGGGTGAGTCCGGTGAAGATGCCTGGATAGTCGGCGATTTCGCCATCGACAAACCTTGCGAGCAGCCTTATCGCACGCCGGGCTTTTACTGGGAACGCAAACGGATGTATAACGAGGAGCCCTTCAGCTTCTACACGGATGAAGATGGCACAGCCTGGGCTTACATTCTGATTGAACCAGAAGCAGAAGTATTCCCATTCCGCTTCCCCTTTGACTGGGTGGAAATCGAAATTGCCGAATACGGCGAGCTCGACTGAGTCTTGAATGGAATGTGCGGCTATGGCGGCCCGGAATCAGAAGGAACACGGGCCGCTGATAACCGAGTGGTGGATTCAAGGTCCGAAGGAGAAGCCACGGCCAGGCCGCCTTATGCCTGATTGATCTTAACCGGCCTTGAATTCCGCGTTTTCATCGCGAATAATCAGGAATAGGTCTCCCGGAGAAATGACTGCTCGTATCATGCTGCACAACGCCACCTTTTATTCTGGCTTTTCCTTTCGCTTCTTCTACGGAAGAGGCGGCCGGTGGCGGTGTGCAAACCCATGATGTGAACTGAAAGACAAATTGCACGCCAGCCAAAGCCGGCCGCGACAGAATCGCGGCCGGCTTTTTTTGTGCCCGGGCATTGTAAGGCGTGCATGGCCATTCAGGCATGACGGAGGTAAGGCGCGATGAACGAGGAAATCAAGGCACTGCGGCAGGTGGTGGATATCATGGACCACGCCCTGCTGGATCTGATCAACCGGCGCATCCGGCTCACCGGCCAGATCGGCGAGATGAAGGCCAGCGCCGGCCTGCCCTGCCGAGACCGGCAACGGGAGGAAAATCTGTACCTGCGCATCTCGCTGGCCAATGACGGGCCCATGAGCGACGAGGCCGCCCGCCATCTCTTCGAGATTCTCACCGCTGAATCCCGCCGGATACAAAATCAGATTCTTAACAAAAGCTGGGACCGAAAAGGAGCGACGGGATGAAGACGGTCATCATCCAGGGCGGCCCGGCTTCTTATAGTGCCCAGGCGGCAAAGGTGTTGCTGGCCGGGGAACTGCGATTCATTCACGCCCGGTCATTTGAGGCGGCCATTGAGCATTACCTGGCCCAAGCCGGTAGTCGCCTGCTGTTCCCCTGGTGGAATTCCACCATCGGCCCCATCGGGCCGGTCCAGCGTCTTTACCGACAACACGAGCTGCGAATGCAGAACAGCCTGAGTTTCCCCATCCACCACTGCCTGATCGGATGGAAGCCCCGGACACCCCGTACCCGCGGCACCGTCCTCTCTCACCCGGCTGCCCTGTCCCAATGCCAGGCATTCCTGCGCCGCAATCCCTGGCTCAAGGCCCAAGCCAGTCATGACACCGCGGACAGTGTCGCTCTGCTGCGCGAGACCCGACCGGTGGCCACCCTGGCCATCGCCTCGGCCCATGCCGCGGCCCACTACGGCATGCCTGTGCTTGAAAGGAACATTCAGGATTCGCCCACCAACCGCACCCGTTTTATTCTGACAACGGCCGCACCCTGACGTCGCTCAAGCCCTGAGGGGGGCCTCCCTTCGATGCCACCCGGCCTTGCCGACCCAGCGCTGAGCGGCTCAGTGATCTCCCCCTTCCGGACGGTCCAGCACGCTGGCAGCCACCAGGTCGCCGGTGACATTCACCGTGGTGCGGCACATGTCGAGGATGCGGTCCACGCCGATGATCAGGGCAATGCCGGCGGCGGGGATGCCCACGCTGCCCAACAGCATGGACAGGATGACAATGCCGATGCCGGGGGTGCCGGGCGAGCCGATGGAGGCACCCACGGCAAGGAAGACCACCAACAGCAGGCCGGCGATGCCGATATCCACGCCGAAGACCTGGGCGAGAAAGAGGGTCGCCACCATCTGGTAGAGGGCGGTGCCGGCCATGTTGATGGTGGTGCCCAGGGGGATGACGAAACGGGTGGTGGAAGCGGAGACGCCCAGTCTGGCCTCGGCGGTCTGCATGGTGAGCGGCATGACCGCCGCCGAGCTCGAGGTGGAGAAGGCCAGCAACTGGGCATCACGGATAGCAGAGAGGAACTTGCCCACGGGGCGGCCGGTACGCAGGCGATAGATGATGAGATACATGATCAAGACCAGGATCAGGCCGATGATGACGGTGACCACGTACAGGCCCATGCCGAGCAAGGCTTCTATCCCAAGTCGAGTGGTGATCTGGGCGAGCAGGCCGAAGACGGCAAAGGGCACCAGCAGCATGGCCCATCGCACCACCACCATGGTGATTTCCTGAATGGAGGCCAGCAGGCTGAGCAGGGGTTGCTGCTGTGCCCGGGGCAGGCTGACCAGGGCCACCCCGATGAGGATGGCGAAGACCACCACCTGCATCATGTTCTGCTCCAGACCGGCCTTCAGCGGGTTGGCGGGGATCATTTCACTCAGACGGGCGGGCAGGTCCTGAATGGCCAGGCCCGGGGCCGGCACGGCCTCGGCGGCTTCCACTGCGGGCTTGAGCTCGGCCTGGATGCTGGCCGCATCCAGATACAGCCCCGGCTGAATGGTGAGCGCCACCACCATGCCGATCAGCACCGCGGCCAATGTGGTGACGACAAAAAAGAGGCCGGCCCGGATGCCGGTGCTGCGCAGGGAAGCCATGCTGTCGGAAGAGGCCATGCCGAGGATGATAGAGGCCACCACCAGGGGGATGACGATCATCTGGATCAAGGCCAGGAAGACGTAGCCCGGCAGGGCCAGCCAGTTGGTAATCAGGGCGGCCAGGCCCGGCTCCACCAGTCCGGCATCCGGCCCCAGCAGCAGCCCGGCAGCGATACCCAGGAACATGGCCAGCATGACCTTGGCCCACAGGTGACTGCGCAACAGGCCCTTGAGCTTGCCGGCGAGGCGATGGACGGGGCTGGGTGAGATACCGCCGATGGTGTAAGCCATGCCATTTCTCCCTAGTGGGCGACGCGGATAGTTCGGTGACGCCTCTGCTTCGGTTTCGATCAGCGGCGTGCCTTTCGATGCCGGTA
>NZ_JAYGII010000019.1:0-57337 GCF_034931365.1 Natronospira elongata | reverse complement strand
TCGCGGCTAAAGCCGCTCCCACAGCCGACCAGCAGCTAGCCTCTCGCACTCAGCACTCAGCACTTCAACCCTGCCTCTCATGGGCAATCGCCCGATGCCCGATATCCCGGCGGTAATAGACATCATCCCACTCAATCTTGTCCGCCAGGGCATAGGCTCGGTCGCGGGCATCGGCAATGGTGTCACCCAGAGCGGTGGCACAGAGAACGCGACCACCGGCGGTAACCACTCGGCCGTCCTTGTCGGCGGTGCCGGCATGGAAAACCTTTTCCATTCCATCTTCCTGCTGGGGTAGACCCTTGATCACATCGCCCTTGCGATACTCGCCGGGATAACCGCCCGCGGCCATGACAACGCCCACGGCGGCGCGATCGTCCCAACGGGCCTCGACATCGGCCAGGTCACGGTCCAGGGCTTCCAGGCACAGTTTGGCCAGATCCGAGCGCAGACGCATGAGAATGGGCTGGGTCTCGGGATCGCCAAAGCGGCAATTGAACTCCAGCACCTTGGGGCTGCCATCCGAGGCAATCATCAGGCCGGCATAGAGAAAGCCGGTATAGGGATTGCCGTCCTGGGCCATGCCCGACACGGTGGGGCGGATAACCTCGTCCATGATCCGCTGCTCGATTTCGGGCGTCACCAGGGGGGCCGGGGAGACCGCACCCATGCCACCGGTGTTGGGGCCGGTGTCACCATCGTCCCGGGCCTTGTGATCCTGGGAGGTGGCCAGGGGCAGAATATGTTCGCCGTCGGCCATGACGATGAAGGAGGCTTCCTCGCCTTCCAGAAACTCTTCAACCACTACCCGGTGGCCTGCATCGCCAAAGGCATTGCCTTCCAGCATGTCGTGGACGGCGGCAACCGCTTCTTCCACGGTCTGGGCAACCACAACGCCCTTGCCGGCGGCGAGGCCATCGGCCTTGACCACGATGGGGGCGCCACGCTCACGGATCCAGGCTTCGGCCTGCCTGGGGTCGGTGAAACTGTCGTAGGCGGCGGTGGGGATGCCGTGGCGGGCCATGAAGCGCTTGGAAAAGGCCTTGGAGCCTTCCAGCTGGGCCGCGCCCCGGTTGGGGCCAAAGCAGCGCAGATGATTCTCGCGGAAACGATCAACAATCCCTTCCACCAGCGGTGCTTCCGGACCCACGACGGTCAGCTCGATGGATTCGCGCAGGGCAAACTCCAGCAGCCCGTCGATATCGGTCGCCTGCAGTGGCAGATTGCTGATTCGGGGTTCCCTTGCGGTGCCGGCATTGCCCGGTGCGACGAAAACCTGATCCACCTCGGCGGAATGAGCCAGCTTCCAGGCCAGGGCATGTTCCCGGCCACCACCACCAACGACGAGTATTTTCATGATTCTTGCCTTCGGAGAACTTGGGGGTTAATTCACGGTTTTCGGATTCTATCATCCGGCTACGAGCTACGAGCTACGAGCTACGAGCTACGAGCTACGAGCTACGAGCTACGAGCCACGAGCTAGCCGTGCCTGCTCACCGTCCGTTGCTCGAAGCTCGTAGCTCAAAACTCAATGCCGGAAATGCCGCATGCCGGTGAAGACCATGGCGATGCCGTGCTCGTCGGCTGCGGCGATGACTTCATCGTCACGGCGGGAGCCGCCCGGCTGGATGACTGCCTTGACGCCGCGCTCTGCGGCGGCGTCGATACCGTCGCGGAAGGGGAAGAAGGCATCAGAAGCCATGGCGGCGCCGGTCAGTGACAGCCCGGCCTGTTCGGCCTTGATGGCGGCGATTCGGGCACTGTCCACCCGGCTCATCTGGCCGGCACCAATGCCCAGGGTGCGTCCCTCGCCTGCGTAGACGATGGCATTGGACTTGACGAAGCGGGCCACCTTCCAGGCGAACATCAGCTTTTCAAGCTCAGCCGCCTCGGGCTGGCGACGGGTGGGGAACTGAAGCTGATCCGGGCTGACAATGTCCACATCACGATCCTGGACCAGCAGGCCGCCGGCCACACGGCGATAGTCGTGCTGGCGAAGTGGTGCTTCCGGCCATTGGCCGCAGGCCATTACCCGGACATTCTTCTTGCCGGACAGGGCTTCAAGAGCATCGGCCTGGAAGCTGGGGGCAATGATGACTTCCAGGAACTGGCGGTCAACGATGGCCTGAGCGGTGGGCCCGTCCACTTCCCGGTTGAAGGCAATGATGCCGCCGAAGGCGGAGGTGGAATCGGTGGCGAAGGCGGCGTCGTAAGCCGCGACCAGATCCTGACCCTCGGCCACGCCACAGGGATTGCCATGCTTGACGATGACACAGGCGGGTTGCTCGAAGCTCTTGACGCATTCAAGGGCAGCGTCGGCATCGGCTACATTGTTGTAGGACAGGGGTTTGCCCTGGTGCTGCACGGCCGTGGTGATGGTGCCGGCCGGGGCGCGAAGGTCGGCATAGAAAGCAGCGGCCTGGTGGGGGTTTTCGCCGTAGCGCATATCGGCACGCTTGCGAAAGCTTGCCGCGTACTGATTGGGAAAGACCGGGGCGCGATCACCCTGCTCAAAGCGTTCAAGTGCGGCCGTCACGGCGGTGTCATAACGCGCGGTGTAGCCATAGGCCTGGATGGCCAGACGGAATCGGGTCTCGGCGCTGACCGTTCCCTGCTGCGCGTCAAGCTCCCGGCTGAGGGCATCGTAATCACCGGGGTTTACTACCACGGTTACTCGATCATGGTTCTTGGCGGCGGCGCGAATCATGGCCGGACCGCCGATATCAATGTTCTCGATGGCCTCTTCGAGGCTGCAGTCGGGCTTGGCCACGGTTCGCTCGAAGGGATAGAGGTTCACCACCAGCAGGTCGATGGCTTCAATGCCGTGCTCGGCCATCACCGCTTCATCCTGATCCCGTCGGCCGAGCAGGGCGCCGTGGATCTTGGGATGCAGGGTCTTGACTCGGCCACCCATGATTTCCGGAAAGCCGGTGACCTCGGCCACATCGGTCACAGGCAGGCCTTCTTCGCGCAACATGGCGGCAGTGCCACCAGTGGAAAGCAGTTCAACACCGTGACTGTGCAGGGTTCTGGCCAGATCGGCCACGCCGGACTTGTCGGAAACGCTAATGAGTGCCCGCTTTATGCTTTGCATGTTCATGGTCTGTTGCTGATGGCCCGGGGACGGGCGCTGTGATTGACACAAACCACCGGGACCCACGCCAGGGCGGGTCGGTTGGCGGTCAGGCTTGCGGCTGTCGTCGATTCAGTCGATCAGCCCGTGGGTTCGAAGCTTCTTGCGCAGAGTCGTCCGGTTGATGCCCAGTATCTCGGCAGCCCGCGACTGGTTGCCATCGGTGTAGCTGAGGACACGCCGCAAGAGCGGCTGTTCCACCTGCTGCATCACCATGGCATAGAGATCGTTGGGCGCGGTCCCGTCAAGGTCCTGGAAATAGCGTTCCAGAGCCTGATCAATCGCTTGACAGAGGGGAGCTGATTTATTCTCCCGGCTACCATTCAACACTGCTTTACCTTCGCTGTTGCCCCCATGGCCAGTCAGCCCGTCGATCGAATGATCCGGGGCTTCCTTGACGGCCAGTCCTCGAATGCTCATGCGGCGACTACCTCCCTTGCTTGTTCACCAGCGGATTGCCAGTGTCCACCGGCCAGCCAGGCTTCAGTCAGCGCCAGCTGTTCCCTTGCCGATGACAGACGAACCACTTGCTTTCTCCAGCTTTCCCCGTCGGGCCGGGTTCTGGAATACCAGCCCAAATGCTTGCGTGCGATGCGTACACCCGTGAATTCACCGTAAAACCGGTAAAGGTTTTCCAGATGTTCCAGCATGATTGCGCGGATCTCTTCCGTGTCGGGCGGAGGCAGCTTTCTGCCCGTTTCCAGATAGTGCACGATTTCGCGGAAGATCCAGGGGCGCCCCTGGGCAGCGCGACCTATCATGATGCCGTCTGCGCCAGTAAAGTCCAGTACTTCTTGAGCTCGCTCGGGAGAGTCGATATCCCCATTGGCGATGATCGGAATCGAAACCGCAGCCTTGACCGCGCGAACGGTTTCGAACTCCGCCTCTCCGCGATACATATCCACTCGCGTGCGGCCATGCAGAGCCAGTGCCTGAATCCCTGATTGCTCCGCAATCTGCGCAATGCGAAGGGCATTGCGATTGGATGGGGCTGGCCCTGTGCGGGTTTTCAGGGTCACCGGCACCGAGACGGCGGTCGACACGGCTTCCAGAATTCGGCCCACCAGTGCTTCGTCGGCCAGCAGGGCGGAGCCTGCCATGCGGTTGCAGACCTTCTTGGCCGGGCAGCCCATGTTGATGTCGATGATCTGTGCACCCTGGTCCACATTGAAGCGGGCCGCTTCGGCCAGTTGCTCGGGATCGGCGCCGGCAATCTGGACAATGATGGGTGCCCCCTCGCCGTCATGATTCATCCGCTGGCGAGTCTTGCGGCTGCTACGCAGGCTGGGGTCGGCGGTGACCATCTCTGATGGCGCAAAGCCTGCCCCCAGCCGTTTGCAGAGCTGACGGAAGGGCCGGTCGGTGACCCCCGCCATGGGCGCCAGCGCAACATTGTTGGGCATTTGGACCGGGCCAATGCGCAGCATGGGGTCAAGTCCTCAGGGCATGCAGTCATGCCGGCTTGCGGTGAGGGGAAGGGGGGGATTCTAGCGTTTTCGAGCGCCCCTGTCAGTGCCGATAGCTGGCGGCACCGCCCCGCTGGTGGCGACAGAGATAGGCCCCGTCTTCCTCCCAGCAGGCTTCCAGGTGAAAGCCCACCGCATCGTCTCCCGGGTCCAGCAGTTCCAACCGCAAAGCCAGTCTCGCGCCAGCCGCGATGGTGTCTTCCACCTCGGTTCCATGGACCCATTGCTCGGGCTGGAAGAAGCCCTGACCGCGACTCATTCCCCAGTGGTCCTCCAGGCGAACATAGATCGCCGGCAAGGGTTGTGCTTCGTCACTGGTGTTCTCCACCACCGCGGTGAGTCGCAGCACACCCGGGCGGTCGCTGCTGCCGGCGATGTCGGCGCGATGGATCTCCAGGGCAGCCAGGTCCCGGGGGACCGTCACTGGCTGGCCGATGGCCTCATAGGCTGCGGAGACGGGGTCACCAAGGATTCCGTGTTCACTCCAGTAGTCCCGTTCCAGGTGGATCATCTGCATTCCCAGCAGCAGGAGTAGCGTTACGCAGCCGAAGGTCCACAGCAGTGGGCGACCGGGGGCTTGAGGGCTGCTTTCCTCGGGCGCCATCCAGTCGGGAAGTGTTTCCTCGACGGCAGGCTCTTGCTTGTCTTCGATGTCGCCGGCGTCGTCACGGGCCGGAGTATCCGTTTCAAGGTCGTTGCCGCTGCTTTCAAACAGATCCTGGGTTTCGGGGGCAGTGGCCTGGGCCGGTTTCTCCGTGGCCTCGGTTTCCCCATCCGGCAGGTCATGCTGCAAGCGGCTGAGGGCATTGAAAGTGGTGGTACACAGTGAACAGCGTACTTCACCCTCGGCCGCCCGAAGGTGGTCGGTGCGTACCCGAAAATAACTTCCACATTGGGGGCACTGGGTGAACATCAGCCGGCCTTAGCTTCCTGGGAATCGCGGTCTTCGTCGTCCAAGTCTACGCTTTTCGGCCGTGGAGCAGGACCCATTCTTCCTGGCGTTCGAATTCCAGGTCGGGAAAGTCTGGGCGATAGGCCGCGGCGACGTCCTCGGCCTGTTCCTGCAGAATGCCGGTCAGGGCGATCCGACCGCCGGACGGCAGCAGGCCCGCTAGTCTCGGTGCCAGCTCAATCAGCGGGTTGGCCAGGATGTTGGCTACCACCAGGTCCACCTTGAGCGCTGGACAGCTTTCCGGATCATGAACGCTGAGCCTGTCGGCGACGCCGTTGGCGCGGGCATTTTCCAGCGTGGCCTGAAGTGCCTGCGGGTCGTTGTCCACGGCAATGATCTCCGTCGCGCCCAGGCGGGCGGCACTCACCGCCAGAATCCCGGAGCCACTGCCATAATCCATCACCCGGTCTCCGTCACCCACGGTATCGGCCAGCCAGGCCAGGCACATGGCAGTCGTGGGATGGGTGCCGGTTCCAAAGGCCAGGCCGGGCGGGATGCGCACCACGGTGGCGGTATCGGGGATGTCTGATTCCTGTTCGCCGGGGCTGATCCAGAAATCATCACGGATGCGCTGCGGCCGGGCATGCTGGGACCAGACCAGGCTCCAGTCCCGGTCCTCCAGCACTTCGACTTCCCAGTTTGGCTGTTCATTGCCGGGCCATGCCGCAAGCAGGGCCTCGCCCAGTGTCTGGCCACCCCGCTCGGCGGGGAACAGACCCGAAACCAGGGTCTGCTGCCAGAGCGGGGTTTCACCCACGCCGGGTTCCAGCAGGGGTTCGTCGCCGGCGTCTTCCAGCATGACGGCCTGGGCACCCAGCTCTTCCAGGATTTCCTCTACCTGTTCCGCCGGCAATTCCGCCGTGCCGACGATCAGTTTGAGCCAGTTCATGAAGCAGCGGGGCTCATGCCTGGTTGTCCAGCTTCTTGTGCAGGTAGTGGATATCGGTACCGCCGGCCTGGAAGTTGCTGTCCGTTACCAGGTCCTGGTGCAGGGCCACATTGGTGCGAATGCCTTCCACCACGATCTCGGTCAGGGCCTGGCGCATGCGGCGCAGTGCCGATTCCCGGGTCTCGCCATGGGCCAGCAGCTTGCCGATCAGGGAGTCGTAATAGGGCGGCACGGTGTAGCCGTTGTAGATGTGGGAATCCACTCGGATGCCCGGGCCGCCGGGAGCATGCCAGTTGAGGATGCGACCGGGGGAAGGCGCGAAGCTTCTCGGGTCCTCGGCATTGATCCGGCATTCCACCGCATGGCCCTGGATCTTGATGTCGGACTGCTTGTAGGACAGCTTTTCACCGCCAGCGATGAGCAGCTGTTCCTTGACGATGTCCACGCCGGTCACCATTTCGGTCACCGGATGCTCCACCTGGACCCGGGTGTTCATCTCAATGAAGTAGAAGTTGCCGTCTTCATAGAGGAATTCGAAGGTGCCGGCACCGCGATAGCCAATTTCCAGGCAGGCCTGGACGCAACGATCACCCATGCGCTGGCGTTCTTCCTCGCTGATCCCGGGGGCCGGGGCTTCCTCGATGACCTTCTGGTGACGCCGTTGCATGGAGCAATCACGCTCACCCAGGTGAATGGCGTTGCCCTGGCCGTCAGCCAGTACCTGGAATTCCACGTGCCGTGGTCGCTGCAGGTACTTCTCCATGTAGACCATGTCGTTGCTGAAAGCGGCCTTGGCTTCGTTCTTGGTGGTGTTGATGGCCTCGATGAGGTCTTGCTCTTCATGCACCACCCGCATGCCACGACCGCCGCCGCCACCGGCAGCCTTGATCAGGACCGGGTAACCAATCTCGGCGGCAATGCGCAGGTTTTCCCGATCATCATCACCCAGGGCGCCGCCGGAACCGGGAACGGTGGGCACTCCCGCCTCCTTCATGGCTTCAATGGCGGATACCTTGTCGCCCATCAGGCGGATCGTTTCCGCCTTGGGGCCGATGAAAACGAACCCGCTCTTTTCCACCCGCTCGGCGAAATCGGCATTCTCGGAAAGGAAACCGTAGCCGGGATGGATGGCCTTGGCGTCGGTGACTTCCGCCGCGCTGATGATGGCCGGCATGCTGAGGTAGCTTTCCGCCGAGGACGGCGGGCCAATGCAGACCGATTCATCGGCCAGCAGCACATGTTTTTGATCGCTATCTGCCGTGGAATGTACCGCCACGGCTTCGATGCCCAACTCGCGGCAAGCGCGCAGTACGCGCAGGGCGATTTCACCGCGGTTGGCAATGAGAACCTTGTCCAGCATGGAGTCTTTTCCTGTCGCTAGTCTGTGTCAGGCCGTGGGCCGTTCTTAGGACGTACCCCCAGTTGCGGTTAATCAGCCAATCACGAACAGCGGCTGCCCGTACTCCACCGGCTCGCCGTTTTCCACCAGGATCGCCTTGATGGTGCCGGACTTGTCGGCTTCGATCTGGTTCATCATTTTCATTGCTTCGACAATGCAGATGGTGTCGCCTTCCTTGACCTGCTGCCCCACTTCCACAAAGGGCTTGGAAGTGGGGGAAGGGGCCCGATAGAAAGTGCCCACCATGGGTGATTCCACCTTGTGACCGGCCGGAATGTCATCGCCGGCGTCATCAGCGGCAGCACCGTCATCCGCGGGCGCCGGACTCTGCTGGGCAGCCTGCGGCGCCGGAGCCGGGGCGGGAGGCGCGGCATAGTATTGCGGTTGGGCATTGGGCTGGTGGCGACTGATGCGGACCGATTCCTCGCCTTCGGTGATTTCGATCTCGGAGATGCCCGATTCCTCGAGCAGTTCGATCAGGCGCTTGACCTTTCTGATATCCATTGGTGCTCCCAGGGTCTTGTGTTCAGGATGATCGGAAACGCTGGTCCAGCGCCCGCAGGGCACATTCATAGCCCAAGGCGCCGAGACCGGAAATGCTTCCGATGGCGATGTCGGAGAAATAGGAAACCTGCCGGAACGATTCACGGGCAAAGGGATTGCTGAGATGGACTTCCACCATCGGCAGCGCGCTGGCGAGGACGGCATCTCGCAGGGCGATGCTGCTGTGGGTAAAGGCGGCGGGATTGAGGATCAGGCCATCGATCTGTGCGTCGGCCGCCCGATGAATCCGCTCGATCAGGGCGTGTTCGGCGTTGCTCTGAAAGCTGTCCAGCTGGTGGCCGAGATCCTCAGCCAGTTGTCGCAGGCGGGACTCGATCTCCGCCAGGGTGCTGTGGCCGTAGTGCGACGGCTCACGCTGCCCGAGGCGGTCGAGATTGGGGCCATTGACAACCAGAATGCTCGCCAAGACACGCGCTCCATTACCCAGAATTCCCGATTCATTCCCTGATCAAGGCCGGATGGCATCCTTTTCGGCGCTGATCGGCACCGTATCCGGGCAGGTTCGATAACGGGCAATTGTGGATCATCGTGGACGGCTTGTCCACGGTGTGGGCGGGAAATTTTGACAATTCGCCGACATTCGGGGCATATCGCCCCGTTATGTCAACAATCCGCTTGTGTGCCGACTCACTCGGCGTTCTGCCCTTCCAGGGCCGGGGCGAGCAGGGGCGGAACATCTTCGTCCACGATCAGGCCCAGATGGAAGTTCACGATCTTCCCGTTCCGGTCCACCACGAAAGTATGGGGCAGGCCGAGAGTGCTGCTGCCGAAGGCCTCGAGTACTTCCAGGGTTTCATTTTCCCCCACCATCAGGGGGTAATTGATGCCGTAGTCCTCGGCGAAGCGGATGACCGGCTCCGCCTCGTCCAGGGCAATGCCCAGCACGGTAACCCCCTGGTCGGCATAGTTCTCCTGCAGCTCCACCAGTAGTGGTACCTCTTCCCGACAGGGCGCACACCAGGTCCCCCAGAAATTGATCACCAGGATATCGCCTTCCCACTCGTCGACATGGCGTTCATTGCCTTCGGGATCAGGCATGGAGAAGCTGGGCAACTCTTCTGCCAGGCCGCGCTCGGGCGGCGCCTCGGGCGGCGCCTCGTTATTGCCGGCGGTGAACCAGTGGTAGGCGCCGAAACCAAGGATGCCGGCACCAATCATCAGGCCAATCAGGAGGGGAAGGGCAGTATCTCTCATTGCGAATTCATCCTTGCCTGGAAGTCTTCCTGGACCCGAGCCAGGTGGCGGTCAAATTCGCCTGGTGCCATGAAGCCCACCAGGCGCAGGGAGCGGATTTCCTCTCCCCGGTGATCAAAGAACAGGATGGCCGGGGGGCCGAAGAGTTCGTGGGCTTCGAGCAGTTCCCGGTGGTCTTGCGTGTAGTCGGTGACATCCGCCTTCAGCAGGTCGAAGCGCTCCAGCCGATCGCGGACGTCCGGATCGGTGAAGGTTCGCCGTTCCATGCGGACACAGTCCACGCACCAGTCGGCATAGAACTCCAGCATCAGCGGGCGATTGCGTTCCTCATCCAGATTGCTGGACAGTTCCGGCTGGCTGCCAATCATGGCAAAGGCGGGGGCGGTGGTCCCGCTGCCCGATCCCAGTTCTGTCAGCAGGCTGCCTTGCATGGGTCGCAAGGGGTCTTTGCCGCCCAGTGCGGCGGCAAGCAGCAGGACCATGCCCCAGGCCAGGATCAACAGGCCGGCACCCTTGCGGAAGCGGCGCCAACCGCCGGCGGCGGCATTGAGGTTATCCAGTGCGCCCAGATAGACCCCCGCCATGACCAGCAGTGCGGACCACAGCAACAGGCCGGCAGCGGCGGGCAGGATCCGCTCCAGCATCCACACGCCCACGGCCAGCAGCAGGAAGCCGAAGACGATTTTCACGGCATTCATCCACGGGCCGGTGCGGGGCATCAGGCGCCCGGCGGAGGTGCCCACTACCAGGAGCAGGATGCCCATGCCCATGGACATGGAGAACAGGGCCAGGCCACCGCGCACGGCGTCACCGGTCTGGCCAATGACCAGCAGGGCACCGGCCAGCGGTGCGGCCACACAGGGCCCGACGATCAAGGCGGAGAGAAAGCCCATGGCGCCGACGCCGGTGTAGTTGCCCGCCTGCTGTCGACTGGAGAGCCGGGAGAGGGCGTTCTGGAGGCTCTGGGGAACCTGCAACTGATAGAAGCCGAACATGGACAGGGCGAGCAGACCGAACACCAGGGCAAAAGTTACCAGTACCGCCGGATGCTGGAGGGCGGCTTGCAGGTTATGGCCCAGCAGGCCTGCGGCAACCCCGGCGGTGGTGTAGGTCAGGGCCATGGCCAGCACGTAGGTCAGGGAGAGGCCGAAGGCCCTTCGGGTGCTGACCCGTTCACCCTGGCCAAGAATCAGGCTCGAGAGAATGGGCACCATGGGCAGCACGCAGGGGGTGAAGCTCAAAAGCAGGCCGAAGCCGAAGAAGATCAGCGCGATCAGGGCCGGGTGGCCGTCGGCCACCAGACCGGCCAGGCGGTCCTGGTCGGAGGCGCCCGTCGGCGCTTCTACCGAGGGCTGCTCAGCATCCTGGCCAGCACCGCCGGATGCCAGAACCACCGGGCTGTCCCGATCCATTGGCGGATAGCAGAGGCCGGCATCGGCGCAGCCCTGGAAGCGGACATTGAGCATCACTTCCTGGCCGGGTTCCCCGCCCTCCACCGGAATCTCAATGACCGCTCGGCCACGGTGGACCAGACTTTCGCCGAAAAACTCGTCTTCAATCAGTTCCGCTTCGGGATAGATCGGCTCGCCCAGGCTCAGCCCCTCGGTCGGGGTGGTGAAATCGAAGCGGTGCTGATAGAGGTAGTATTCCTCGGCCACCGTCCACTCCACCTGCAAGGTGGATTCGTCAGGGGAGTGGACCGCCATCACGAAGGCTTCGTCCGGATGCAGGAAATCGCCGCCGGACATGCCGGGGACATCCAGACCCTGACTGAATGCAGAGCCCGTGGAGAGCAGGATCAGGGTTAAGGCGGTGAGCAGAGCCCGCCAGCTGTGTGTGAGACGGGCTTTTTTCATGGGCGGGTTTCGGCGCTTAGCCAATCCAGGTAGCTGTTCAGCCCGGCCTCGATGGGAAGGGCAATGACTTCCGGGACTTCATAGGGGTGGAGTTCGGGAATCCTCTGGATCAAGGCCTCCCGCCGGTCCTTGGCGGTCTTGATCACCAGCAGGCATTCTGGGTCCGTCTCCACCTTTCCCTTCCATTCGTAGATCGAGGTCAGGCCGGGAATGAGGTTGGCACAGGCGGCCAGCTTTTCCGCCACCAGCGCGCCGGCGATCCGACGGCCGCTGTCCTCGTCCGGGCAGGTACAGAAAATGACGCAATGCTCTGACATGGGTCGGTCCCGATTGCTGGTAATGGATGCAGACGGATTGCGGTCCATATGCAGGCGGGGAGGATAACGCGCCAGGCTGAACTGTGCCAGGGCCGCCCCCAGCAGGGCGAGACTGCGTCTCAGTCCTGATTCGCGAGCGCTTCCGCTTCCAGTCGGTGGCCGTTGCGGAACAGGATCAGGCGCTTGCCCGCCTGGCCGTCATCGGTTTCGGAGAAGACCAGCTCCAGGGGCTGGTTTCGGTGGAAAAAACGACCGTCCGGTGCCGGGTAAAGCGGGCGGCTGGGTCCATCGCCACTGCTCAGTAGGAGCCGGTCCCGATCTGCCTGGATGTGAATATCCTCGTCCGCGCCAATCCGGTAGATGCCGGCGTAGCGCTGAAGTTCCGCGGCGGGCCGCTGGGCGACTTCCCGTGAAGCCTTGCTCTCGGTGCGATGCATCCGGTGACCAAGCTGGACCGCCCCATTGGGGGTTTCAATGCGTAGCTGATCGACGGCGCCATCTTCCCCGGCCAGGAAGTGGACTTCGGAATCCACCCCCCGGGTGAAAAAACGCTGACCATTGATGGAATACAGTCGAAGCGGGGGACGGCCGGGGGCCCGAATGAACAGGTCCGCGTCACGCTGGCGGACTGTCACGACGAAACCCGGTGCCATCTGATAACGGCCGACGTAGAGGGCACCGAGGTCTCGGTCCAGCGGTTGTCCCTCGCGCAATGGGGGGAGTCCCTCGCCATTGCCTTCCAGGGTGGCGAAGCCCAGGGATTCAAGGTTGGTGCCGGTATTCGACAGCACCACCACGGAGCGCTCCTGATCACGGTCAAAGGCCGCGAAGGCTGAGTAGCCGGCAGTTCGCCCGCTGTGCCAGAAAATTTGCCGGCTATCGTCCTCAAAAAGCTGCCAACCCAGGCCCATGCCATAACCATGGTCCCCCAGATTCATTTGTGGCCGGGTGATCAGTGCCAGGGCATCGGCCAGCGGGCCGCTGGGATCACGATTCAGTTCGACCCAGCGCAGCAGATCCCGGGCACTGGCCTTGAGGCCGGCGGCGGGCTTGAACGCCGACAACTCCCAGGACGGGGCGCTGTTGAGGTCGTAATCGTGGCCGGGCGTCAGCTGATCGAGTATGCGGTCCCGCGGTCGGGCGGCAATCTCGTCCAGTGCCAGCGGTGCCAACAGCGCCTCTTCCACCTGTGTGGCGAAATCACTGTCTGCATATTCCGCCAATAGTTGTCCGAGCAGCGCGTAGCCGAGGTTGGAATAGGCGAAGTGCTTGCCGGGTTCACCGGCCAGCGGATGTTGCTCCAGGAAGGCATTCAGCCGCTCCGGGGTGTAGCTTTCAAACATCCGGAGAGGATCATTGGGGTCGAGATCGTCCGGTGTGTTGGGCAGGCCGCTGACATGGGTGGCCAGTTGCCACAGGGCAACCTCTTCGCGGAGGCGGCGGTCGAGGCGGGAGTCATCGGGCAGCAGGCGATTAACCGGATCGTCCAGGGACAGGTCGCCCGCGGCGATATGGGCGGCCAGCAGGGCGGCGGTGAAGGGCTTGGTCAGCGATCCAATCTCGTAGACGCTTTCCGGTGTGGGGGCGGTGCCCTTTTCCGTGGTGCCGCCAAAGGCCTTCCAGCTTTCCCGGCCATTTTCCCGCACGCCGATCAGGATGGAGCGATAGTGACCCGCCTCCACCCGTTCCTCGGCGGCTGCCCGGACCGTGTCGCTGACCAGGGGCGGCTCGGCCGTTGCCAGGCCGGGAAGCAGGGCGATAGCCGGGGCCAGCAGCAGACAGAGCCACAGCCACGGATTCGCGAAACGGCGGGCAGGGGACACTGCCAACCGCTCCGGCCTTGGTCGTCGCCCCCCTGACCGGGGTACAATGACTGCTCGCAAAGCTTCCATGCCTATTAGCTTACATCAGGCCAGCCAAATGTCCGCCACCGCCGAAGATATCAGTAACTCCGTCCGTCGCCAGGGCAAGCGCCTGCGCAACCAGACCGGCCGCGCCATCCAGGATTTCAATATGATCGAGGACGGCGACCGGGTCATGGTCTGCCTCTCCGGTGGCAAGGACTCCTATACATTGCTGGACATGCTGCTCCAGCTCCAGCGGGTGGCTCCGGTGCGATTCGAGCTGCGGGCGGTCAACCTTGACCAGAAGCAGCCCGGCTTCCCCGAGCATGTCCTGCCGGACTACCTGGAGTCCCTGGGCGTGGACTATCACGTGATCGAGCAGGACACTTATAGTGTGGTCAAGCGGGTGGTGCCGGAGAACAAGAGTTTCTGCGGCCTGTGTTCCCGCATGCGGCGAGGGGCGCTCTATGAGTACGCCCACCGGGAAGGCTTCAACAAGATCGCCCTCGGCCATCACCGGGATGACATCGTCGAGACCCTGTTTTTGAATCTCTTCAATGGTGGCCGCCTCAAGGCCATGCCGCCCAAGCTCAAGTCCGACGACGGCCGTAATGTGGTGATCCGTCCGCTCGCCTATTGCCGGGAGGAGGAAATCGCCCGCTACGCCCGTGCCTGCGAGTACCCCATCATTCCCTGCAATCTCTGCGGCTCCCAGGACAATCTCCAGCGCCAGGCCATCAAGGCGATGCTGGCTGAATGGGAAAAAACCGCCCCGGGCCGGATCGACTCCATATTCACCGCCATTCAGAACGTCTCCCCCTCCCAGCTGGCCGACCGGGCGTTGTTCGATTTCGCCAGCCTGCGGGTGGGAGAAAGTTCCCAGTAAACAGTTCCCAGTGAACAGTGGGCCGTGCCTGCCGAGCGGCCTGCTGTTTCCTGCAATGTTGGCACCAGACTGAGCGTTGAGAATGACCGGCTTCGCCGAAGTAGCACGGCATATCCGCCGGCACGGCCCCACTGTTCACTGGGAACTGTTCACTGGGAACTTTTTTCCCTCCTCCCCCCTTGACTCCGCAAAGACCGTCCCTATTATTAGCACTCGAATTCGGTGAGTGCTAACAAAGGTCCGCCTCCGGGCGTTGCCGGCGTAGGGCTCGCCATCCTTGTCAGTACCAACCTGAAACCGTGGAGGAGAGACTCCCATGAAGATGCGTCCGTTGCATGACCGCGTGGTCGTCAAGCGCGTTGAGGAAGAAACCAAGACCGAAGGCGGGATCGTGATCCCCGATTCCGCGGCCGAGAAGCCGATCCGTGGCGAAGTGGTCGCCGTGGGTAGCGGCAAGCCCCTGGATAGCGGCGAAACCCGCGCCCTGGATGTGAAGGTCGGGGACAAGGTTCTGTTCGGCAAGTTCGCCGGCACCGAAGTGAAGGTGGACGGCGAGGAAGTTCTGGTGATGCGCGAAGACGACATCATGGCGGTCTTCGAAGGCTGAACATCGCGCACCCGAAAGATCCGAAACATCTGTGGAAACAAATTTCAAAGAGGTGAACAGCAATGGCTGCTAAAGAAGTCCGTTTTGGTGAAAGCGCCCGTGGTCGCATGGTTCGCGGCGTCAACACCCTGGCCGATGCGGTCAAGGTGACCCTGGGCCCGCGTGGCCGCAATGTGGTGCTGGACAAGAGCTTCGGCGCCCCCACCGTGACCAAGGACGGCGTGTCCGTCGCCAAGGAAATCGAGCTGGACGACAAGTTCGAGAACATGGGCGCCCAAATGGTCAAGGAAGTTGCCTCCCAGACTTCCGACGAAGCCGGTGACGGCACCACCACCGCCACCGTGCTGGCCCAGTCCATCCTCAAGGAAGGCATGAAGGCCATCGCCGCCGGCATGGCGCCGATGGAAGTGAAGCGGGGCATCGACAAGGCCACCAAGGCCGCCGTCGAGGAAATCCGCAAGCTGTCCAAGCCCTGCGATGACGACAAGTCCATCGCCCAGGTGGGCACCATCTCCGCCAACTCCGACGAGGAAATCGGCCGACTGATCGCCGATGCCATGAAGAAGGTCGGCAAGGAAGGCGTGATCACCGTCGAGGAAGGCCAGGGCCTGGAAAACGACCTGGACGTGGTCGAGGGCATGCAGTTCGACCGCGGCTACCTCAGCCCCTACTTCGTCACCAACCAGCAGAGCATGACTGCCGAGCTGGAAGACCCCTACATCCTCATTCACGACAAGAAGATCTCCAACATCCGTGATCTGTTGCCGGTGCTGGAGAACGTGGCCAAGTCCAACAAGCCGCTGATGATCGTGGCCGAGGACATTGAAGGCGAAGCCCTGGCCACTCTGGTGGTCAACAACATCCGTGGCATCGTCAAGGTTGCTGCCGTTAAGGCTCCCGGCTTCGGCGATCGTCGCAAGGCCATGCTGGAAGACCTGGCTGTCCTGACCGGCGGCACCGTGATCTCCGAGGAAGTGGGTCTGTCCCTGGAGAAGGCTACCCTGGATCACCTGGGTACCGCCAAGAAGGTGCAGGTCTCCAAGGACGACACCACCGTGGTGGATGGTGGCGGCGACAACGCCCGCATCAAGGAGCGCGTTGACCAGATCCGTGGCCAGATCGAAGAGTCCAGCTCTGATTACGATCGCGAGAAGCTGCAAGAGCGCGTGGCCAAGCTGGCCGGCGGTGTGGCCGTGATCAAGGTCGGTGCGGCCACCGAAGTGGAAATGAAAGAGAAGAAGGCGCGCGTGGAAGATGCCCTGCACGCCACCCGTGCTGCGGTTGAGGAAGGCATCGTGCCTGGCGGTGGCGTGGCCCTGCTGCGTGCCCGCGTCGGCATCGAGAAGCTGACCGGCGACAACACCGATCAGAACACCGGTGTGGACATCCTGCGTCGTGCCATGGAAGAGCCCCTGCGTCAGATCGTCTACAACGCCGGCGGCAAGCCTGACGTGGTGGTGGCCAAGGTGGCCGAAGGCAAGGACAACTTCGGCTTCAACGCGGCCAAGAATGAGTTTGGCGACATGGTCGAGTTCGGTATCCTGGATCCCACCAAGGTGACCCGGACGGCCCTGCAGAACGCCGCTTCCGTGGCGGCTCTGATGCTCACCACCGAAGCCATGGTGGCTGAGCTGCCGAAGGACGATGACAACGCCGGTGCCGGTGCCGACATGGGCGGCATGGGCGGCATGGGTGGCATGGGCGGCATGATGTAAGACGCCGTTCCATCTCCGCTCATCCTCAGGGATGACTGGAAGGCCCCGCCTGATTTCAGGCGGGGCCTTTTCGTATCCGGATGTCGGCCGTTCTCCTTGGGCCACGCAAAGCACTAGCTTCGTGCTATCTTAGGGAAAGAGCGACCACAAATCGCAAAGGGAGCGGGATGAAAAGCGAGCCCGAGGAAGGCTGGAAAGCACGTTATCACACTGTACTTCAGCAGATGTCGGAGGAGGCCCGGGCGGCTGCGCGGCTCGAAGAGCGTCTGCGCCAGGCCGTCAGCCGGATCGCGGTATTGGGTCTGGGCGGCGATCGCGAATTGGACCGACGCCTGGAACGGCTTCGTCAGGCTATCCACACTGACACGGCCAGCGATGAAGTGCTCTCACTGGTTGATGCCATCAGTGCGCGGGTGCGCCTGCTGGCCGAGACCGCGGGTTCCGAGTCTCATGCCCCAGGTCGTGAGCCTTTGCGGGCCTTGCTGCTGAATCTGCTCACCCTGCTGCGCCGCCTGGACCCCGATGATGCGCGCCTGGCCGGCTTGCTGAGTCGCGTCCATCGGGCGGAAACGCAAGATCTGGCCGCCTTGTCGATGGCGGTGGAGAACCTCCTTACCGAGAAACTGAATGCGGCTTCCGAAGCCGCCCAGCGTGGCGTGTTTGGGCGTTTGCTAGGTGGCAGTCGGGCGCGAAAGGGACAGAGTGTTGAAGCCCTGGAGCTGATTATTGATCGGCTACAGACGCGCTGGCCGGAGCAGGGCTTGCAGGTTCTGGCGCAACGGCTCAAGCAGGAAGGCGGTGATGCCCTGATTCCGGTGGCGGTTGAGCTTGCCGGGATGATGGAGCAGGCCCTGGAGCAACCCGAGGATGACAGCGCGTCCGTCGAGCGGGTGAAGCCGGCGCTGGAGGGGCCAAAGGCCCTGCGCCAGGTACTCTCCGCCCTGCGGTTGCCCGATGAGTTCGCTGACTCAGCCGATGCCCTGGCCCGGCAGGCCGAGGAGGCCTTCAGTGATCCGGATTGTCTGGCCGGCTGGCTGACGGAGTTATCCGGGGTCATTCGCCACTATCGTACCCAGGTGGAACAGGAGCGGAAGGGCTTGCGGGCCTTCCTGGAGAAGACGCTCAATCGCCTGGCGGAACTTGATGGCCATATCGATGCCGAGGACGAGGAGCGTCGCCGCTCCGCAGAGCAGACTCACGAGGTGGATCAGCGCCTCAGTGGTAGTCTCCATGAAATGCAGCGAGGCATTGCCGACAGCCAGGACATGGGTCAGTTGCAGAAGATGATCACGCGGCATCTGGATGCCCTGGGCAAGGGCCTGAAATTACGCCGGCGCCTGGATGACGAACGGGAGCGGGCGATGGAAAGACGTTTTTCCGAAATGCGCGAGCGGGTGGAAGAGCTGGAGCGCGAGAGCGATCAGTTGCGCGACAGTCTGCGTCGAGAGTCACGACGTTCCGTGCTCGATCCCTTGACTCGTCTGCCCAATCGCCAGGCCTGGCGGGAACGCATCGGTTACGAACGGGCCCGTCAGCAGCGCCGCTCCCAACCACTGTCCTTGCTGGTTTGTGCCCTGGATGAGATCAATCTGATCAATGAGCGTCTGGGCCCCGAGGCTGGTGATGTGGCAATTGCCGATTTTGCCGAGAAGCTGGCAGGCAGCATCCGTCCTGGTGATTTCGTGGCCCGCCTGGAAGGGGTGGAGTTTGTGCTCATCCTGCCGGATATGGATGCGGATGCCGCGATTGAACAAGCCAAACGTCTGGGCGGGGAACTGGCCACCGGTGAGTTCACCTATGAAGACATTCCGTTCTCACTCTCCGCATTGTTTGGCGTGGCCAGTTTCGAGGAGGACGACGACAGTCCAGACAAGGTCTTGCGCCGTGCCCGCAGTGCCCTGAGAGAAGCCCGTGAGTCCGGCGAAACCTGTCGCTATGCGCCCAATGGTGTTGGCGCGGAGTCTGGCCGGCCGCCGATGGCCTGAATTCATCCCTTTGTCTTGCTGATGAACCAGCAGTGATGAATCCGGGGGTTTCGCTTGAAATCCTCGGGGATGCTGGCCTTGGTCATATCCTGAATCTTCAGCCCCTGACTGTCGTCGAGTTGCAGGCGGAAATCCCGCCGATTGCAGGAGAAGACCAGCAAGCCATCCGGGACCAGACGGTCCAGGGCGGCCTGAATGAGGGCCGGGTGGTCGCGCTGGATGTCCAGCGTGGTGTCAGTATCGCTGGAGTTCGAGAATGTGGGCGGGTCCAGCAGGATCAGGTCCCAGCGGCCAGTCTGACGATTGAGCCATTCCACGCAATCGGCACGGACCAGACGATGGTCGTCGCCTTTGAAGCCGTTGATCGCCAGGTTGCGTTCCGCCCAGCGCAAATAGTTGCGGTTGAGATCCACGCTGGTGGTGTTACGGGCGCCACCGAGTGCGGCATGGACGCTGGCGGTGCCGGTGTAGGCAAATAGATTCAGGAAACGTTTGCCCCGGGCTTTCTCCCGGAGCCAGGCCCGCACCGGCCGATGGTCGAGAAACAGGCCACTGTCGTTGTAGTCGCTCAGGTTGACGATCAGGCGGGCCGGCCCCTCCTGCACGGTCAATTCCAGCTCCCGCTGGTCCAGTCGATTGTATTGTTCACGGCCTTTTTGCGGTCGCCGGGTCCGCAGATGAATATTCTCGCCCGGGATGTCCAGGGCATGACTGACCGCGGTCAGTCCGGCCGCCAGTCGCCGACGGGCCTTGTCGGCCGGGATCTGCTTGGGTGCGGCGTATTCCTGGACCAGGGCGTGAGCGCCATAGCAGTCCACCGCCAGGGCGAATTCCGGGATGTCGGCGTCGTAGGCTCGAAAGGCGTCGGTCTCCTCTCGACGGGCCCAGCGGCGCAGGTGACGCAGATTTTTCTGCAGGCGGTTCTCCAGGTCTCGACCTTCCCGTGCCGGCGGCGACCATAGCTGAACCAGATGACAGTCAATGGCCCCGTTTCTGAAGCGATGACTGCGACGGCGATCCAGGCCGGTGTAGCGGTCCAGATCGGGCTCCGGCATAAGCATTGCGGCATGCCAGCGCTGGAAGGGCCCTCTCAGCCGTTCACCCAATCGGGTGTAGAGGCTGGGCAGGGCCTTGCGATCCTCCAGGCGTTCTCCGTAGGGCGGGTTGCCGATCACCAGGCCGGATTGGCAATTCGGCGGCGCCTCGAGCACCGTCATTTCCCGGTGGCTGAATACCAGCCAGTCTCCCAGGCCAGCCGCCTGGGCATTGGCGCAGGCAGCCGCAATAGCGTCCGGGTCCTTGTCATAACCGCGCAGAACGCCTGGCAGTGATGACAGTTGCCGCAGCTTGTGGCGCGCCTCGGACAGCAGTCGCTGCCAGTGGTCGGGGTCGTGTTGCGGCCAGCCGGCGAAGCCCCAGTGACTGCGATGGACGCCGGCAGGAATGCCCGCGGCCATCATGGCAGCCTCAATGACTAGGGTGCCGCTGCCACAGAAGGGATCCACGAGGTTGCCCTGTTCGGGCCATCCGGCGGCCATCAGCACGGCCGCGGCGAGATTTTCCTTGATCGGGGCGCTGACGCTGCGGCGGCGATACCCGCGCTGGTGTAGCGGCCCACCCCCGAGATCCCGATACAGGCTCAGACGCTCACCATCGAAATGGGCGTAAATCTGCACATCCGGACGGTCCGGGGTAAGCCTGGGACTTTCCAGTCCCTTGGCGCGGAGCTGGTCGACGATGACGTCCTTCAGGCGTTGCTGGCCGAAGCGGCTGTGGCGCAGCCATCCCCCGGTTCCCCGGAAGTCCATGCCCAGGCTGCCGTCGGGCGGCAATTGGGCAGCCCAGTCCACCTGGTCCACCGTGCTGACAAAGGCGGCGTCATCGTCCGCCGGTCCCTGATGGAGGGGGAGCAGCACACGGGAGGCAACTCGGCTGTGCAGGCAGCAGCGATAAACCCCTTCCAGGTCGGTCTCCACCCGAATCATCCGCCCGCTGCGGCCAGTGACCGGCAATGACAGGGCGGCGAGCTCCTTTTCCAGCCAGGGGCCGCAATGAGGAGGGCAGAGCAGGACCAGGTCCACGATTGACTCCTTGGGTATCTGTGAAAGGCCCAATTGGGGCCGTTGAGCGGGCATGATACCTGATCAATGCCCCTTATCACGGGGGGCCCCATAGGGGGCATTGGCATCCCCCACGCAGAATGTGGATAATGCGTGTGGGTTACGGTTGGACTGGGAGTGTTCAACCAAATCCCCAATTGCTTAAGAATACAAACGCGTTTCCTTTTAGAGGGAGGTTAGATCATGATCAACCGCAAGCAGTTTGCTCTTGCTGCCGCTGGTGCCTTTGCACTGAGTTCCGGTGCCGCCATGGCCCAGGGCAGTGTGGGCGCATACTACGCCGATTTTGGTGACCTGGACGGATTCGGCCTGGAGGCCGATTTCGTGGTTGCCGATCAGTTCCGCCTGTTCGCCGACGTTACTATGCTTGACGAAGGCGATGTCGAGCAGGATATCGTCCGTTTTGGTGGTGGTTACCTGATGCAGATGAACGACCAGATGTCTCTGGAGTTCGGTGCTTCCTTCCAGAACTGGGATTTCAGTAACCCCTTCTTCTCCTTTGACGATGATGCCATCGGTGTTCACGGTGCCCTGAACTACGCGGTCACCCCCGAGTTCACGTTCACGGCCAAGGCCGAGTTCCTGATGTTCGACATGATGGATGACGACGACATCGTGATCGGCCTGCGGGGCAGCTACAACGTGACCCCGGAAATCGCCATTTTTGGTGGTGCCGACATCTACAATCATGACGTGATCGACGAAACCCTGATCCGCTTCGGCGCCAGCTTCAACTTCTGAAGCGGTTGATCGGAATTGAAGGGATTCAGCTTGGCGGGGAGGCCGGATGGTCTCCCCGCTTTCTTTTTTCCTGACCCACCTTGCTGCATCATGGCCGGACTACTTCAGTGAACCGGCATGAGTGATGTGATGGACCTGCCCCCCGCCCCAGCCACCCATCTGAGCGAAAGTCAGCGACGGCAACTGTCAGAGCACGACGGCGATCGCCTGCTGGGAATCAGTCCCTTTTTGGCCTCGGCCTTCAATCGGGATGCCGGTCTCGCTGATTGGCTGCTGGCCGATGAGCGCCTCTCCCGCCCGCAAACTCCGGAATCCATTGTCGAGCGCGCCCAGCCGATAGCCGAGGCCGACAGTGAAGCCGAGCTCATGCGTCGGCTGCGGCAGGCTCGCAATCGGGAGCTGGTGCTGGCCCTCTGGCGTGACCTCACCGGGCGCTCCGAGCTTGCCGAAACCCTGGCGGCAGTCAGTGCCCTGGCGGACTGTCTGATCAGTCTGGCCCACGACTGGGTGGAGGCCGAGCTGCAACAGCGTCATGGTATTCCCCGCGATGGGCAGGGCAATGCGCAGCGCATGGTGGTCCTGGGTCTGGGCAAGCTGGGTGGTGGAGAGCTCAACTTCTCCTCCGATGTGGACCTGATCTTTGCTTTCCCGGAAGCTGGCGAGACGGATGGTGGTCGCGTTCTGGACAATGAGCAGTTCTTCACCCGCCTGGGCCGTCGCCTGATTCGGGTCCTGGATGAGATCACCCCGGACGGCCAGGCCTATCGGGTGGACATGCGCCTGCGGCCCTTCGGCGATAGTGGGCCGCTGGTCATGAACTTCAATGGCATGGAAACCTATTACCAGCTCCATGGCCGGGAATGGGAGCGCTATGCCCTGATCAAGGCCCGCCCGGTCGCCGGGGACCTGGCGGCGGGGGAGGCCTTGATGAAGGATCTTCAGCCCTTCGTCTATCGTCGCTACCTGGACTATTCGGTCTTTTCCTCGCTGCGGGAAATGAAGCAGGGCATCCGCCGCGAGGTCCGCCGCAAGGGCCTGGAGAACAACATCAAGCTCGGGCGGGGCGGCATTCGTGAGATTGAATTCATCGCCCAGTTGTTCCAGTTGATTCGCGGCGGTCGGGAGCCGGAGTTGCGCAGTCGTCGGCTGTTGCCGACGCTTGAGGCCATTGCACGGGCCGGTCATATCGATGCTGACGAAGTTCGAGGTCTGTTGGAGGCCTATGAGTTCCTGCGCATGCTGGAGAATCGCATCCAGGGGCTGCACGATGCCCAGACCCATGAATTGCCCCGGGACGACGATGATCGTCGGCGATTGCTGGCAGCCATGGACGAGGATAGCTGGGAGGCCCTCACCCAAAGGATCGGGGACGTACGCGAAGGAGTAGGGCGTGCCTTTGACGAGGTCTTTGTCGGCCCGGCCCTGCCGGAGGAGCAACGGCAGGACGATGTCTTCGCCGACCTCTGGGGGGAGCGTCTGGATGCCGACACGGCCCGAAAGCTGTTGCGACGCACGGGTTTTTCCGATCCCGAACAGGCCCTGTCGGTACTGGCACAGCTGCGTGCCTCACATGCCGTCCGCCGGATGGGCGAGCGGGGCCGGCAGCGACTGGACCGGCTGATGCCCTCGGTACTGCATCTTGCCGCCGGTCGATCCAACCCCGGTCAGAGCCTGAAGCGCATGGTCTCGGTTCTGGAGGCCGTCGCCACCCGCACAGCCTATCTCTCCCTGCTGGTGGAAAATCCCCGGGCCCTGGAGCATCTCGGCCGCCTGTGCTCGGCCAGCCCCTGGATCGCCGATCGCATTGCCCGTCATCCCCTGTTGCTGGATGAGCTGATTGACCCACGCATCTTTCAGCAGGCCCCGGATCCGGAGGATTACGCCCGCGAACTGGATGAGCTCTTGGCACCGGTCGGCGACGATCTTGAGCGGCTCATGGACGGCTTGCGCGAGTTTCATCAGGCTGCCGTGCTTCGGGTGGCGGCGGCCGATATCAGCGACTGCCTGGATGCACCCGCGGTCAGCGACCGGCTGTCACTGGTGGCCGAATTGATCCTGAAGCGCGTCCTGGACATCGCCCGCAACGGCCTCATCGCCCGTCATGGCCGGCCCCGCTGTAGTGCCCCCGAGCCGCGGGACAGCGGTTTCATCATCGTCGCCTATGGCAAGCTGGGCAGCGCCGAACTCGCCTATGGATCCGACCTGGACCTGGTCTTTCTGCATGACAGTGCCGGTGACGAACAGCAGACCGATGGCGATAAGCCGCTCGACAACGGCCACTTTTTCGCCCGCCTGGCCCAGCGCATCATCCATCAGCTCGCCACACCCACCCCTGCCGGCGTCCTGTACGAGGTGGACACCCGTCTGCGCCCCAGCGGCTCCGCCGGGCTTCTGGTAAGCAGCCTGCAAGCCTTTGAGGCGTACCAACTGGAAAAGGCCTGGACCTGGGAGCACCAGGCGCTTCTGCGGGCCCGTCCGGTGGCCGGTGATCCGGACCTGATGCGGGCTTTCGAACAAGCCCGAAGGACAATCCTGGCTCGTCCCCGGGATTTGGAGGGCCTGCACAAGGATATCCGGGAGATGCGGGCGAGGATGCTGGCCGAGCAGCCGGCGGGCGATGATCTCAAACGCCTGCCCGGTGGCCTGATCGATGTGGAGTTCCTCTGCCAGTATTGGACCCTGCAGCATGCCGTCGACAAGCCGGCGTTGCTGGAGGAAACCGGCACCATTCCCCTGCTGCGAACCCTTGCCGCCAATGACTGCATTGCCAGCGACGAAGCCGAAGCCCTGATCACTGCCGCGTCCGACTTCCGCGCCCACCTTCATGCCCGCACCCTGGCGGGCGAAGCCTCGGACTCCGAGGTGGAGCATCTGGCGGCACACCGCGAACAGGTCACGGCTATTTGGGAGCGGCACCTCGGTGGTTGAGTTGGTTGTTTCAGTGTCGGTGGGATTTGGTTCCGCTTGGCTTTGATGCGACCGAGGAAATCGCGGATAAATCCGCTCCCACGGTGCCTTTAGCGTATGCCGAAGCCGCCGTGGGAGATTCTATGTCTCACCGCAACCCCCTCAAGCGCATTTTGGCTGGTACTGAGTCTGATTTTTCATGAGTGCGAAAGCGACTCTGGCCAGCTTCCGGGCGAGCGCGACCAAGGCTTGGGTGGTTTTCAGGCCGCGCTCAAGATAGCGCTCGTAGACGGGCCGCCAAGTGGGGCTGTTCCGCGCTGCCATGGCGGCATTGTGTAGCAAACGCCGGAGCTCGGGATTGCCCTGCTTGGTGAGCTTTCGTCTTCCCTTGGAGACGCCTGAGTCTCGTGCCCGGACATCCAGTCCGAGAAAGGCGATAAAGGCATCCGAGCTTCGAAATGTGCCCCGGCGAAAGGTGGTCACAAGGGCGCTGGCAGTCAGCTCACCGATGCCTTCGACCTGGATGCACCGCCGATAATCCTCTGCCCAGCCATGCTCTTTCAGAGCCGCCTTGAGCCGCTTTCTGATCAGCTGATCCAAGCGCTCAATCTGGCGAATCACTGCTTTGAGACTGGTCCCCAGGCCTTTCATGTTTCCGAAGCTTTGTTGGAGCGCGATCCGAGCTGAGACCAAGGTCGCCCGGCGGCCTAGCAGCTGCTGGATGGCGCGATAGGCCTTGGGAGGCGGGCTCCAGGGCCGCAGATCCTCGCCCTCGTTCTTGAGGTAGCGGACCAGCAATTCGGCATCCGTGCGGTCGGTCTTGGCCCGTCCGCCGACGCTTTTGCGGTAATTGTGGAGCCGAAATCCGTCTACAAGATAGACCGTATGGCCCATGGCATGGGCCATTTCCACCAATTCCAGGTGGTAGGTGCTGGTAGCCTCGGCAGCAAGGGCGCTCTCCACTGGCAGGGCTTTCAGCCACTGCCGGATCGCGCGTTTCTGGTTGGAGATCGTCTCGGTGCCGGATTGATCGGAGCGCGCGCAGGACAATGTCTGCTTGCTGACGTCCACACCAACGATGACAGGCTGTACGGGCATTGCCATAACGGAGTCTCCAAGCTAGGGTTTTAATTGGCCTGTCGGGGTCACCTTAGTGCTGGCTTGCCAATATCGTCGGTCTATAGCCGGTGGGCGGCTCAGCCGATGGATTCCTTATCGGCACTTAGGGTGAGGGCGGGACGATATCTCCCACAGTCTGTGCTTAGCGCCAGAAGCGGCTTCAGTCCCTCCGCCCCGACAGGTCTCCTTTTTACCTGCCCGAGCAAAACATACAAGCGGCTTCAGCCGCGATTAAGAGCCTCCGGATCGCACCAAAACACGAGCCTGAACCAAACCTCTCGGCTGGCACCGCCCGGGTGATCCCACCAGGACCGTGGCCGGGACGCCCCCGTCACCGCTATCGAAGGGCACCACCCCAGTCAAAGCCACCGGTCAACCTGACCAGCCGGATTCCCTGTTATAATTCGCCCCGGCCGACTCCCCGGCCGGCAGGCAAATCACTCAATCCAGGAGGTCATCGTGGCGCAGAGCAAGGCCCAGGGTATCGCCCGGGATCAGGCGACCCCCAACGATCGCAAGCATTACGAAGTCACCCGGGATGATCTGCCCGTTCACTGCCCGATGCCCGGCATGAGCCTGTGGAACTCCCACCCCCGGGTCTATATCCCGGTGGCTGAGAAGGGCGAAGCCCGCTGCGGCTACTGCGGCGCCCTTTACGTCCTCAAGGACTGACCCCTCTTGTCCGCCCCATCGCCGACGGTCCTGTTCGTGCCCGTCAGCGGGTCGGGCGGATCCGGCGAGTATTACCGCTGTCTGGCCATCGCCCGGGCCCTGACGGGCCTGTGCCCCGACGCCCTGGTGCATTTCGTGGTCAGCCACGAAGCCAGGCTGGAGCGGGACCCGGCCTTTCAGTATCACGAGCTGCCCGACAGCCCCACCCGCGCCGTTCATGAGACCGTCGAGCACATTCGCGGCCTGTCCCCTGATCTGGTGTTCTTCGACTCCGCCGGCCGCATGGCCCAGTTCCGGGCAGCGCGCGAGAGTGGTGCCCGGGTCGTCTGGCTGAGTGATCGCCCTAACAAGCGGCGCAAGGCCTTCCGCCTGCGCATGATGCCGACGCTCGACCTGCATCTGATGGCCGCGCCCGGCGAGGCCGAACCCCGACTGGGTCCCTGGCATCGCCTCAAGCTGCGACTCTTCCCCCATCTGGCCACCCGCTTTTTCAGCGGCATTGCCCCGAGCGTGGACAGCGCCCGCCGACGCGAACTCTGCGAGGAACTGGGCCTGCCACAGGAGGACTATGTGGTGCTGGCCCCGGGCGGTGGCGGCTATCACTATCGGGGCCGGCCGGTACCGGAGATCATGCTGGGCGCCGCGGCAAAGGTCAGCGAGGCCACCGGCCTGGCCTGTGTCATGGTCATGGGGCCCCAGTATCAGGGTGAGGTGAACGACCATGAGGACCATGAGCGGGTGCGCGTGGTTTCCAGCCTGCCCACCCAGGATCTGACCCAGCTACTCCATGGTGCCCGCCTGGCGGTGATCGGGGCCGGCAGCATGATGACCGCCCAGACCCTGTCCATTGGCGTGCCGGCGGTCATGGTCCCGGCCGGCGGTGATGATCAGCCGCCCCGGATCGCCGAGTTCTCCCGCCGTGGCCTGGCCAGTGCTGCCGAGATGGATGAACAGGCCATCGCCGATGCCGCCATCGCCCTGGCTCAGGACGAGTCCCGCCGCCATGCCCAGCAGACCGCGGTCCGCGATGCCGGTATGCGTAATGATGTGGATGAGGTGGCGAAGGATCTGCTGGTTCTGCTCCGCCAGCGGTAACTATTGCCCCGCTGTAGGCGCGGATTTATCCGCGCCTACAGCGGGGTAGTAGAGGGCGTGCTGGTTCGCGACAGGGCTTCGCCGAAGCCCAGCTCCCACGGCTAGAATCTGCCAGCTCGTAGCTCGTAGCTCGTAGCTCGTAGCTCGTAGCTCGTAGCTCGTAGCTCGCTGCTCACTTCACATGCTTGCCTCCGGTCCAGCCCCCCTTGGCGAGCACTTCCTTGCCCAGCTCAATCGCGCTATCTTCCAGGTCGGTGGCCATGGAGTCGTTCCAGCGGTTGAGGAAGCCGTAGAGGGAGATGGCACCGAGAATCTCCACGATCTGATCTTCGTCCCAGTGCTCACGCAGGCGGGTGAAGATTTCTTCATCCACGGCATTGGGGACGGAACCGGCAGCCAGGGCAAAATCCAGTGCGGCGCGTTCGGCTTCGCTGTAGTGGGGGCTGGTTTGGTACTCCCAGACCGCATCGACCTTCTCCTTGGGGATACCCTTGATCTGGGCGGCGACCAGGGAATGGGCCTCGCAGTACTGACAGCCTGCGGCCCGGCTGGCGAAGTAGGCGATCAGTCGCTTGAAGCCCGGGTCCACGGCACCCTGGGGATCCATTACCGCCCGGGTCAGCTCACCGAAGGCTTTTACCATCTTCGGTCGGCGCTGCATGGTGAGCAGGCTGTTGGGGACGAACCCGAGAATATCCTCGAAGACTTGGAAATCCTCGGCCAGCTCGGGGGTGGCATCCTTGGGCAGAGGCTTCATATAGGCCATGGTGTCGGCTCCTGTTGGCATGCTGAAAAGTAGATTGGTCAGCATCGGGGACGCCGGTGACGGCGAAAAATTACTACTGCGCCATCAATGCATCCAGTTTTTCGGTGACTTCGGCCACGGTGATCCGCTCCATGACCTGCGGGTCGCGCACTCGCGTGCCCCAGCGGACGTCATCAACCCCTTTACCGGTCTCGGCCTTGAGGGCTTCTGGATAGTGATTGACGCACCACTGGCGGCTGAAATAGGGACCGGTGCGATCGGGATTGGAACTGGCATAGAGGCCGATCACCGGGGTGCCGGCGGCGGTGCCCATGTGCGCGGGGCCGGAGTCCGGGCAGACTACCGCCCGGGCCCGGCGAATCAGGGCGAACAGTTGCTTTAGACCGGTCTGGCCCACCAGGTTGGCGGGCTGATGGTGGCAGTGGCCCATGATGGCCTCGGCCATGTCCCGCTCCCGGTCCGTGGGTCCGCCGGTGATGATGGTGCCCAGACCATGGTGCCGGGCCGCGTGGTCGATCACCGCGGCATAGCGTTCCGGCCGCCAGTCGCGGAAGTTGCGCGACCGCTGACTGGAGCAGGGGCTGAGGATCAGGGCGGGGCCCTGATCGGGGATATGTTCGCGGGCGAAAGCCTCGTCGGCCTCCGGGACCGGGATGTCCCAGCGCGGTCGACTGATGTCGGCGCCAAGCTGGGCCGCGAATGCCAGCAGGCCTTCCATCACATGCTGTTGCGGCCGGGCGGGGATGGCCTCGTTGGTGAACAGCCACTGCCAGTCCCGGGCGCGAGCGCGGTCAAAGCCGATCCGGCGGCGGGCCGGAATCCGGCGGCTGGCCAGGCTGGCGCGCAGGGCCACCTGCATGTGCAGCAGGGCATCGTAGTCTCGTCCGGCCAGGGTCTGGCCGAGGGCTCGATAGCCGGACCATCCGGCCTTCTTGTCGAAACTGATAAACTCCACCCCTTCGATGTCGCCCACCAGGCTGGCTTCCAGTTTGCCGATCACCCAGGTAATGGGGGTATCCGGCCAGCGGTCCTGGAGGGCGCGAAGTACTGGCACTGTGTGGCAGACATCGCCAATGGCGGACAGGCGCAGCATGGCGATGGCGCGCGGTGCATCGCTGGAAGGGTAATCGGCGCTCATGAATTCTGAATCCCTGTTTCTAAGCCGGCAGGAAAGCTGCCTCATGCTAGCGGATGACCGCCGCCTGGGCCACCCGAAGCCCCAGCACTTCGAGCCCCGATGGTGGCAGGGGGCGGGTCGGGTGATTGGCGAGGCCAAGGGGCGGGGCAGTGCCTGGTTTCTGAACATCGACACCGAGCAATGGGTTCTACGTCATTATCGTCGGGGCGGCATGGTGAGCCGCTGGGTTGAAGATACCTATCTCTATACCGGCGCCGAGCGTAGCCGGCCCTTTCGGGAGCTGCGTCTGTTGCGGGCAATGGAAGCGCGGGGCCTGCCTGTTCCTGCCCCTGTTGGTGCCTGTCTCAGCCGCCAAGGGCTGCTTTACCGGGCAGACCTGATTAGCGTGCGGGTGCCGGGACAGCCCCTGTCCAAACGGTTGATGGAGGGTGACAGTGATCCCGGCCTGTTCCGGCGGGTCGGTGAGGTAATCGGACGCTTTCATGCCGAGGGCATATTCCATGCGGATCTCAATGCCCATAATATTCTGGTGGAAGGGGAGTGTGTCCATTTGATCGATTTTGACCGTAGCCAATGGCGCCGGCCCGGTCACTGGCAACGCCGCAATCTGGAGCGATTGCAACGCTCGGTGAAAAAAATCCTGGCGTCTGACTGGGCAGAAGAAGCTCAATGGCAGCAAGCCTGGCTGGCCCTGGAACAGGGCTGGCGGGATGTCATCAAAAAGGGTTGATAACGAGAATGAATATCCTGCGTGGTGTGTTGAGCCAGATCATCATCATTCCGGCCACGGTGGTGCTCATCGTGCCCATGATGTTGACCGCCCTGATCAAGCTGCTGGTGCCCAATCGGCGCTTTCGGCGTTTTGGAACCCGGATTGTCATCGGCATTGCCGAGATCTGGGCCTGGCTGGTGGTCCGAACCTTCAGGTTAGTGCTGCAGACCCGCTATGAAGTCAGTGGTGATCTTGATGTGGATCGGCAACACAGTTACATGCTGATCTGTAACCACCAGAGCTGGGTGGATATTCCGGTCCTGATTGAGGTCTTCGATGGCCGTGCCCCCTTCTATCGTTTTTTCCTGAAGCAGGAGCTGATCTGGCTGCCGTTGCTGGGCATGGCCTTCTGGGCCCTGGAGTATCCTTTCATGAAGCGTTACTCCAAGGCCGAGATCAGGAAGAACCCGGAAAAGCAGGGACGGGATCTGGAAGCCACAAAGATCGCCTGTGAGCGGATGCGCGGGCTGCCCGCAACCATCATCAACTACCCGGAAGGCACCCGCTTCACCTGGGCCAAGCATGAAAAGCAGGACTCACCGTTCACCAATCTCCTGCGTCCCCGTGCCGGGGGCATCTCCTTCGTGCTTAGCGCCATGAATGATCAGCTCGATGGCCTGATCGATGTCACCATTCGTTATCCGGGCGGCAAGCCGGGCTTCTGGCAATTCCTCTCCAACCGCGTTCCCCGTGTTCAGGTGCATGTCCGCAAGCTGCCCATCCCGACCGAGATGACTCAGGGCGACTACCAGAATGACCCGGAATTCCGGGCCCGCTTTCAGCAGTGGGTCAATCAGCTCTGGGAAGAAAAGGATCAGCGCCTGGAAAAGATGAAGGATTAGCCTCGCGCGGGGGGCGTCGAGAGGAAAGAAAAAGCGGCCTCGCGCAAAGTCGCCAAGACGCAAAGAAAGAAAAATCATATTGCTCGCGCAGAGACGCTGAGACGCAGAGAGGTTGCCTTTGTGGGAGGGAGCTTCTGGTCTGTGGGAGAGGCTTTAGCCTCGACAGTGCCATCAGCTGGTGGACATCGAGGCTAAAGCCTATCCCACAACATAACCCCCTCTGCGTCTCTGCGCGAAATAGCTTTTGAATTTTTGAATTTCTTTGCGCCTTGGCGCCTTTGCGCGAGGCTATCTTTTCTTTTGCCGTTTCTCGTGCTTTCGGTGTTCGGTGGTCTTGAAGCGGTTGTGGGTCCAGAGGTATTGCTCCGGGACGCGGCGGGCCTCGGCTTCGATAAGGCTGTTGACGGTGGCGCCGTCCTGTTCCGGACTCATCTCGGCCATGCCCTCGATGGGGGAATCAATGCGCAGCTTGTAGCCTTGTTTATCCGGCAGTCGCTCCACCCAGAAGGGCATGACCGTGGCGCCGCTGATGCGGGCGAGGCGATGGGTGGCCGGGTTGGTGGGGGCAGGGACGCCGAAGAAGGGCACGGTGACAGCGTTCGCTCCCTGGTAGCCCTGGTCGGGGGCATACCAGACGGTCATGTTTTGCTTCAGGCTCTTCAGCAGTTCTCGCACCGAGTCCCGTGGGATGGCCTTTTCGAAGTGGGCCTCGCGCCGGCGCTTGCTGATGTATTCCAGCAGTTCGTTGCGATTGGGCCGATACATGAGATGAAAGGGCCGGTAAAGAGAGAGCAGCCGGCCGCCGATTTCAAGGGTGGTGAAATGGGCAGACAGCAGAATGGCGCCCTTGCCTTTGTCCAGGGCCGCATCCAGATGCTCCAGGCCCTCGATCTCCACCAGACCCTTGAGGCGTCGGTCGGAAGCCCACCAGCACATGCCGATCTCGAACAGAGCGATGCCCAGGGCCTCGAAATGTTCCCGGATCAGTTGCTGACGCTTTTCTTCCGACCAGTCGGGGAAACAGACCCGCAGATTATATTCCGCCACCCGCTGGCGACGGCCCGCGAGCTTCTGCATCAGCCGACCAAGGACACGCCCCACCCGAATCTGAGCCCCATAGGGCAGGAGGATGGCTACCCGCAACAGACTAAAGGCCAGCCAGCCAATCCAGTAACGGGGGTGTAGAGGGGCTTTCATGTTGTTGTCACTCATCCTATTGATCTTGCCACAGGCAGAGAAAAAGAAAACACCAAAAGGCGGCCTCGCGCAAAGACGAAAAGACGCTAAGAAAACCAAAAGTGTATTTTCCCCTGAGGCGCTGAGATACTGCTATTCTGGTGCCGCTCCCACAGAGTAGTCACCCCACTCAAAGCCAACCCTCCGCGCCTCAGCGCCTCCACGGTAAAAATGGTTTTGAATTTCTCTGCGCCTTTCCGCGAGGATGCATTTTTCTTTCTACCTGGTGATGTTCATCGTCCACCCAGATAACGGGCCTTGCGCCAGCGTTTGTGGAGTTTGGTCTTGAAGCGGTCGAAGGACCAGAAGTATTGCTCGGGCATCTGCCGGATCTGCTCTTCCAGGATGGCGGTGGTCCTTTCGGTGTCGGCCACCGGGTCGTCGCCGGGAAAGTCTTCCAGGGCCGGCAGCAGGTGCAGGCGGTAGCCACGGGCACCCGGCAGGCGCTCCGGGTAGAAGGGCACCACCGGGCTGCCGGTGGCCTTTGCAATGCGGGCGGTGGCGGTATTGGTGGGCGCCGCCAGGCCGAAGAAGGGAATCATGGCGTGGTTGCCGCGGGTGTAGGCCAGGTCGGGGGCATACCAGACGCAATGGCCTTCCTTCAGTCGGCGCATCAGTTGCCGGATGCTGTCGCTGGGGATGACGCCATCGAAGTGGCGGCGTCTTGAGCGATGCACCACGTATTCCAGTACCGGGTTCTTGTTGGGCCGGTACATGAGGTGAAAGGGGGTGAACAGGCCCAGCAGGCGGCCACCGATCTCGAAGCTGGTGAAGTGGGCACTCATGATCAGCACACCCCGGCCCTGGGCCTTGGCGGCCTCCAGATGTTCCAGACCCCGGACCTCCACCAGTCGCCGCAGACGGCGGTCGGAGGCCCACCAGCCCAGGCCAAGCTCGAAGATACCCACGCCGACCGATTGAAAATGAGCCTTTGCCAGTCGACGGTGTTCGGACCGGGATTTTTCCGGGAAGCAGCGGCGCAGATTGGCATAGGTGAACAGCCGCCAGCGCCAGGCAAGGTAATACAGGCCACGACCGAGTGTCCGGCCCATCGCCACCAGCAGGGGATAGGGCAGCAGCAAGAGCAGTCGAAGCAGGCCCAGTCCCAGCCAGGCGGGCCAGTAGAGCGGGGATAGGGGCAGGCGGGGCGGGGTCGGCTCTTTTTTTGACATGACCGGATTATAGCGCTTCGCGTCAGGCCTGTTGAGCACGGTGGCTGTGCATGGTCAGCCGCGGAAACCGCTTGCCCCGTGCTATCATTCCCGCCCTGATTGGACCGCATTCAAAGGGGTTTTCGCGTGGAGCTGCCGGATTTCGCCAACGCCCGGGTGATTGTCCTGGGTGATGTGATGCTGGATCGCTACTGGCAGGGTCCGACCGGGCGAATTTCGCCCGAGGCACCGGTGCCGGTGTTGCGGGTTGATGCCGAGGAGGCCCGTCCGGGGGGTGCGGGGAATGTGGCTTTGAATCTGGCCGCCCTGTCGGTGAAAACCGAACTGCTGGGCTGCGTGGGCCGCGACGAGCCGGGTGAATGTCTTGCCGAGCGCCTGGATGCTGCCGGCATTGGTCATCGCCTGAGCCACTGGGATCGCCCCACCATTACCAAGCTGCGTGTAATCAGTCGTAACCAGCAGCTGATCCGTCTGGATTTCGAGGATGCCCGGCCGGCCGCGGCGCCCGCTGATCTGGAAAAGGCATTCGAGCGCAGCCTGGGTGACGGCGATGTGGTCGTGCTGTCGGATTATGCCAAGGGCGCCCTGTCCGGCGTGGAAACCCTGATCCGCCTGGCCCGCGACCGTGGCCTGCCGGTCCTGGTCGATCCCAAGGGCACAGACTTCAGTCGTTACCGTGGTGCCACATTGCTGACCCCCAACCTGGGCGAGTTTGAGGCCGTGGTGGGGGCCTGCCCGGATGAGCAGACCCTGGTGGAGAAGGGCGAGCTGCTGGTGCAGACCCTGGATCTGCAGGCACTGCTGGTGACTCGCAGTGAGCGGGGCATGACGCTCATCCGGCCCGGCTTCGATCCCCTGCACCTACCGGCGCGGGCCCGTGAAGTGTTTGATGTCACCGGTGCCGGCGACACCGTGATCGCCATGCTGGCCGGGATGCTTGCCGCCGGTGAAGATCTGGCAGCGGCTGCTCGTCTGGCCAATCTTGCCGCCGGACTGGTGGTGGGCAAGCTGGGGGCGGCGACCGTGACGCCCTCGGAATTGCGTCTGGCCATGCACGATGCCGGTGCGCCGGAGGCGGCGGTGATGGATGCCTATACTCTGGAACATGCCATCCACCATGCCCGTGAGCGGGGGGAGCGGGTGGTCATGACCAACGGCTGTTTCGATATTCTGCATGCCGGGCATGTGAGTTATCTGCGCAAGGCGCGTGCCCTGGGTGATCGTCTGGTGGTGGCGGTCAATGACGATGATTCCGTCCGCCGCCTGAAAGGCGAACAGCGCCCCATCAATCCCCTTGCCCAGCGCATGAGTGTATTGGCCGGCCTGGAAGCGGTTGACTGGGTGGTGCCGTTCTCGGACGACACGCCGGAACACCTGATTTGCAAACTTCTGCCGGATTTACTGGTCAAGGGAGGAGACTACCGGCCCGAAGATATTGCCGGTCATGATTGCGTGGTGAGAAACGGGGGCGAGGTTCGGGTGCTGGACTTCATCGATGGTCTCTCCACCAGTGCCATCCTTGCCCGGGCAAGCGGGCGTGAGCAAAGCTGAACAGCGCTGACATGAGTCGACTGCTCTACAATGCCGCCCTGGCGGCGCTGATGCCGGTGGCCTTCCCCTATCTGGAATGGCGGGCCCGACGCCAGGCGGGGCTGGGCGATGCCTGGCGGCAGCGTCTGGGTTGGGTAGAAGATCGACCTGCCGGTGATGGGCCCATCTGGGTTCATGCGGCCAGTGTCGGCGAGGTGCAGGCGGCCTTGCCCCTGTTGCGTGCCCTGGATAATGCCATGCCGGACCGGCGCCTGGTGGTGACCACCTTTACCGCCGCCGGTGCCCGGCGGTTGGCCGAATCCGCAGGCGACCGCGTGATTTGTCTGACCCTGCCCTATGATCTGCCCGGGCCGGTCAACCGCTTCCTGGACCGGGTCCGCCCCGCCGCTCTCCTGGTGACCGAAACCGAACTCTGGCCCAATCTTTTCCATGCCGTGCATGCGCGTGGCATACCGCTGATGCTTGGCAGTGCCCGATTGAGTGAGCGGGCCTTTCGTCGTTATCAGCGTCTCAGTGGACTGCTGGCGGAAACCGTTTCCCGCATTGATCTGATTGCGGCTCAGAGTGATGGCGATGCCGAGCGCTTCCGGGCCTTGGGTGCCGCCACTGAGTGCGTGGAGACCATGGGTAATGTGAAGTTTGATCTCCATGCCTCCAGTTCCGTGGCCGAGCGGGGCACCGGCTTGCGGCGGAGCCTATTTGGGGACCGGCCGGTCTGGATTGCCGGCAGCACGCGGCAAGGTGAAGACGAGCAGATCCTGGACGCCTTCGAGCAGGTTCGCCAGGATCATGGTGATGCCGTCCTGGTGCTGGCACCGCGTCATCCTGAACGGGGCGCTGCCCTGCGCCAACTGGTCAAGGCCCGTGGCCTGGTGTCGGCGCAGCGGAGTGCCGAGCAATCGGCCGATGGAGTCGATGTCTATATCGTCGACACTCTGGGCGAGTTGATGACCTTCTATGCGGCCGCGGACGTGGCCTTCGTGGGCGGCAGCCTGGTGCCGGTGGGCGGTCACAATCTGTTGGAGCCCGTGGCCCTGGGTGTGCCCGTCCTCACCGGCCCCTACCATGACAACGCCATGGATGTGGCGGAATTGCTGATGGGGGCGGGTGCCGTTCGCCGGGTGGGCGGCGCGGATGAACTGGCCGCGAGGGTCAGTGAACTGTTGGCGGACGGTGAAGCCCGGGCCCGCCAGGCGGCGGCAGGCTGGAAAGTGATTGAAGCCAATCGGGGGGCTGTGGACCGCCTGGTGACTCGCCTGGCTCGCTTGATGGGTGAGGAGCTGCTGACCTAGCCGGGCCTTCCATGGGAAGGCCCGACGGGTCTCGGCCAGCTTTTAAGTGCGGGGCTCAAGCCCTTCCATGTCCAGCTCTTCGGGATCGATTTCCTCATCATCGACCATCGCCCCGGGCGAAGCACCCAGCAGGGCGTTGATTTCCATGATGTCGTTGGCATTGAGGGCGCCGGTGGCGACCCGCAGGCGCATCTTGTTCAGCAGGAAGTCGTAGCGGGAGCGGGCGTAGCTGGTCTGGGCCTCGAACAGGGCCCGACGGGCGTCCAGCACATCGACGGTGGTTCGGGTACCGACTTCAAAGCCCGCCTGGGTGGAAGTCAATGCGGTTTGACTCGACTCCACCGCCTGGGCGAGGGCGCGCACCCGTGAACGCTCCGAATGCACCCCAAGATAGGCATCCCGCGCTTCCCGCTCGGCCTGGCGGGCCAGACGTTCCACTCGGCTGGTCTGGGCCAGCATGCGCTGACGGGCTTCCGTGGTCTGGGAGCTGACCCGTCCGCCGGAGAACAAGGGCACATTGAGCTGTACCTGGAACTGGTAAAGTTCCTGCTCGAAGAAATCCGGCTGTCTGAAATCCTGTTCGTCGATACGTGTCTCGCCGCTGCTTTCAACATCCGAATAACTGGCGGTCAGCTCGAGGGTGGGATAGTGACCGGCCCGGCTCTGGGCGAGGCTTTTCTCGGCAGCCTCCAGGTCAAAGCGTGCCGCCACCACATTGAGATTGTTGGCCTGTGCCTGAATGACCCAGGCTTCGGGGTCCGCCGGGACGGGCAACTGGAGGTCCATGTCATCGATGGGGGCGGCGATCTCCCCAGGGTAAATGCCGATGATCTCCCTCAGCCGCTCCCGGTAGACATTCACATTGCGTTCGGCACTGATTCGGTCGGCAACGGCCTGGTCGTAGGCGGCGCGAGCCTCCTGGACATCGGTGATCGCCACCAGACCGACTTCGAAACGGCGTTCAGCCCGGTCCCGCTGCCGCAGGATGGCTTCCTCGTTGGCTTCAGACGAGGCGAGCTGATCCAGGGCCGCGAGCAGGTCGAAATAGCCTTCCGCGGTACGGATGGCCAAATCCTGCATGGCGGCTTCGAAGTCGGCCTCCGCGGCCGCCACTTCAGCCTGGGCCCGGCCCATTCCCTGGAAGGCGCCCCAGTCGAAAATGACCTGACTGAGATCGAGTGAGTAAGTGGTGGTGGTGTCGTCGGAGCGCGCCGCATCCAGCGGCACCTGTCCAGCCTGGCTCACTCGTCTTTCCCGGGTGCGGTCCTGATAGGAGACCGTCAGTGACAGTTGGGGCAGGAGGTTGGCCCTGGCCTGGGGGTAGGCCTCGCGAGCGGCGTCACGGTTGGCGCGGGCCTCCCTGATGGCCGGATCATTCTCCACTGCCAGCTCGTAGATCTGCAGCAGGTTCATCATTTCAGACTCGGCTTGTGCCTCGGCGAGAGGGGCCGACAGGCCGAGCAGGCACAGCGCGAGGATCAATGGCCGAAGTGACATGGTCACGACTCCTTATGCGATTTGGTGTTGTAGGTGACTATATCAGCTGATCTGAAAAATGCAAGTCAGTGGATCATGGGCCGGCATTTCAGCCCTCATGAGTAGCGGGGAATGTCGTCATCCACTTCCTGTGACCAGGCGTCGATGCCACCCAGAAGATTGGAGACATCTTCAAAGCCCTGTCGTTCCAGGAAGTCGGCCGCCATGGCACTGCGGACGCCGTGGTGGCACATGACGATGAGTGGCCGTTGGCGTGGGATACGATCCAGGCACTGGGGAAGCTGGGCGAGCGGAATGTGCAGGGCCCCGTCCACAGCCGCCAGGGCCAGCTCGGATGGCTCACGGACATCCAGCAGGCTGGCCTGGCCGGATTGCAGCAGCTTGTGGGCCTCTCGGGCGGGCAATTCTTGCATTGGACTGCACCCCTCTCCGCGGGTGGCAGTGGGCGGCGTCAGAGCTCGAACACGCGCGGGTCGAAGGCGTTCAACAGGGCCGGCAGATTGGTTTCAAAGAGATGCTCCCGGGCCCAGTCATCCTCGGCCATGCGGGTGATCAGCTGTGCTTCCATGGCCGGTGCGCGGCCGGTGACCACGAACAGTCGTCCGCCCACGGTCAGTTTTTCCCGAAAGCTGTTGTGCAGACTGGGCATGGAGCCGGTAACCACGATGACGTCAAAGCGTTCATCGGTCCACTCCAGGGTGCTGGATTCCTGGACCTGACCACGAACCTTTTTGGTGTCGGTCGCCTTCCAGTTGGCTTCGGCCTGTTTGACCAGATCCTCGAAGCAGTCAACGCTCAGCACCTGTCCGCCGAGGGCGCCAAGGCAGGCGGCCAGATAACCACTGCCCGTGCCCACCTCAAGCACCCGGTCGCCCGGCTGCACATTGACTGCCTGGAGCACGCGGCCCCCGACCTTGGGCTGCATCATGATCTGGCCATGGTCCAGCGGGATATTGGCCTCGGAGAAGGCCAGTGCGCGATAGGCTGAGGGCACGAAGTCCTCGCGCGGCACGGTTTCCATCACCTCCAGCACCCGAGGATCAAGGACTTCCCAGGCGCGGACTTGATGTTCCACCATCAGGTGGCGGGCTTCACGGTCGGTCTGCAGGCTAAACGGCGTCTGTTCCATGGCTTTTGGTCTGCGTTAGAGGCGGCTTCGGGGGCCGCCAAGGATAAGGCGGCGGCCCCCGCAAGGCAAGTGTCTTCAGCCCCCGTCCGCGTCTTCAAAGCAGTGGAAGTTGGCTGCTGGCCTTTCCCCCTGGCGCTGGAAGGAGCCGCCAAGGCATATCAACGAGGCGTCGCCGGCGGCGGCTTCCAGGGCCGCGCTCTGGCCACTGGCGCTTAGCAGCTGGGGTGGCTGGAAAGGCGCAATCACCAGGCTGCCGTTCTCAACCTGCAACAGGGCGATACCGTCCCGGGTATGGCTCTGATCCTGATCGTCGGTCAGATTCTCGAAGCGACCAAAGACAACGATGCCGTCGTCGATATGGCTCAGCCCGGTAATGCGACCGTCCGCCCGGAAGTCGCTGCTGATGGCATCGCCGTCACCCTCACCGTCGTCCAGCCCCAGACGCCAGCTGCCGTTTTCTCGCCAGGCGAGGGCCAGTTCGTCGCCGATCCGGGTCATGCGTGCCCCTTCTTCGCTGCCCGGTGCCCAGCCGAGGAGCTCGCCGGTGCCGGCGTCAAAGGCGGCCAGACCCTGCCGGACTTCGTCTTCATCGTTTTCCCGGACAGCATTGAACTCACCGGCCACATGGACCCGATTGCCCAGGACGTGCACATCACGGACCCGTCCATCGGGGCCATCGCCCATACGCCAGCCACCGTCGAGGTTGCCGTTGGCATCCATGGCCGCAAGCCGGTCGACTGAGCCTTGCAGGACGAAGCCGTCAAAATCGCCGCCCAGGATCAGATGGCTGTCGCTGTGGTCAGTGCTGAGCAGGCCGCCTTCACTGGGTCGGGGAATACGCCAGTCCGGGTCCGGTTCAAACTCGTGATCCAGGCGGACCGCGAACTGCCGGGTCTGGGAAATCGCCGGGTGGCTGAAGCGTTCGAAATCGCCGACCACCCAGGCCCAGTCCTCATCAACCCGGATATCGCGAACACCGCCGCCGCCCAGAAAGTGATTCAGGTCGGTCTTCAGTCGTCCTTGGCCGTCCAGCACGGTGATGCCGCTGGCTCCATCCAGCCAGTAGCTGATGCTGCTCATGCGGCCGGCAAGAACCAGGCTGTCATCAGCCACCGCCGCGGCCAGCACCGCCCCGTCGGCCCCGAGGGCGAAATCCTCTCGAACCAGGGGGCGGCCGTCGTCGTCGAGATCGTCTGACGACAGCCGGGCGAGGTGAGCCACCCGGTAATGATCCGTGGGCAGTGGCCGGTCCAGTCGGCCGATGTCGCGGAAATTCCCCCCGACAATCAGGTCGCCTTCGTGGGCCAGGATGTGATCAACGATGTGATCGGGCGCCGGATTCCAGGCCTGCGTTTCTCCTTCGGAGTTGATTCGGGCCAGATTGCGGCGGGTTTCCCCAGCGATCTCACCGAAGCTGCCGCCGACAATCAGGTCATCGTCATGCACTGCCAGGCTGCGCACCGCCGGCAGGGGGGGGAGGCCCTCATAATCGTCGCTATTCGGGCCGCGCACCTCCACCGACCAGTCATCCAGCTCCAGGGAAGTATTCAGGGCGGCGAGATAATCCCGGTCGCTGCCGTCGATGGCGGAGAAAAAGCCGCCAACCATGAGCCGCTCGCCCCAGCTCGCCAACGTCTCTACTGGCCCGTCGGCGGCGGCAATATCCGCCGCTTCCCCCTCCAGGGTCCAGGCGGCCAGGAAATCACCGGCCGGTTCACCCTGGAATTCACCGCCGGCCACCAGGTGGTCAGCAAAAACGGTGGTGGTGCTTACCGGGCCGCCGGGGCTGGTATTGGCCCACTGGGGCAGGGGGTTGCCATCGCTGTCCAGGACACTGAGGTAGGCATGGGCGTTATCCCCATCAAGGCCTTGAAATTCGCCGGCCACCACCAGGTCCTCATCCAGCCACTCCAGGTGCCGGACCGGGGCATCGGCTGCCGGGGCCCAGTCCTTATCCAGATTGCCGTCGGCCGTGACCCTGATGAGGTAGGCCGTCTCCTCGCTGGGCAGGCGCATGTCGCCGCCGAGGAAAACGTCCCCGTCCGGGCCGACGGCCAGGGTCTGGATCTCGCCTGTGATTTCGGGGAAGGGCTGCAGGGCCGCATCCCTTTGATCCATTCTTGCTACGGCACCGCTGACCAGCCCCGTGCCGGCAAACTCGCCACCGATCAGCAACCCCCCATCGGCAAGGCTTCTGAGGACGTGGACCGGGCCCGCAAAGCCGAGCTCGGCTACCCGCCGATCGACTCGGGTTGCCACGCTGGCGTTGCCGTAATGTGCCCGTACGCCCACCGTCCAGTCATGGCCGATGGTCAGGCCGTCGATGGCAAAGGGTGGGCTGACATTGTTTGCCTGATCCCCAAGGCCGGCATCGTCCTGAGACTCCCAGAAGACATCGACCTGGTCGGCATCGGCAAAGGCGCTGCCGTCGGCCCAATCCAGCAGGATCTCGCCCCGACGGGTGTGAGCACTGAAAATCGCCGGCGCATCATGGCACAGGGCTTCCAGGGTCAGGTCCTCTTCGGGCATCTCGCCATCGGCCCCCGGCAGGTCGCAGGCCTGTTCGTCCGGGGATTCCACTCGCTCGACCGAGAAGGCCGTTCCCGCCTCAATGGGTTCCGGGAAGGCCACCGGGGTATCGTTCTCGCTCAGCACGATTTCCTGATCGCCTTCGCGGAGCACCAACTGTTGTCCCGGCGCCAAGCCTTCCACAGTGACGGCGAGCTCGTGACTGCTGACGGCATCATCATCGTCATCGCCGTCGTCATCGTCATCGCCGTTATCCCCGTCATCGCCATTGTCACCATTGCCGGGGCTGTCACCGCCGTCATCGCTATCGCTGCTGGAACTGCCGCCACAGGCAGCCAGGCTAACGGCCAACGAGAGCAGCAGGATCACAAGACAGAGGCGGATTCGTGACAACAGATTCTGTGGCGCATCGAAATGCATGGTGTACTCCGGCGATTGCAATGGGGCTGAAAACCCTACGCGGGGAGGACCGGCGATGCTGTGACCTGGTTCACGAAAAAGCGTCTGGAGCGATGGCAGCCCGACCGCCGGCAAGTGACCTGTCTGACTTGATTCCGGGGCCGGCTGATGCCACTCTGGCGCCCGTCCATGGGGGTGTCCCGACAAGGGGCTGAGAGACCGCTGGAATGCGCGGAAACCCCACGAACCTGATCCGGGTCATGCCGGCGCAGGGAATGGAGCGATTCGCCCGCATTGGCGGATCGGGGACTACCCGCCATTTCTGAGCCTCGCCCGGATCTCCATCGGCAAGACCACTGGAGGTCCGAACCATGAGCGCCATACCGAAAGATCTCAAACTCCGCACCGCCGAACTCAAGGAAGAATCCACGCGGCCCTTCCCGGGCTCCCGCAAGGTCTATGTCACCGGCAGCCGGGAAGACATTCGGGTGCCCATGCGGGCGGTGAGCCAGCATGAGACCCCGGCCCTGTTCGGTGTCGAATCCAATCCCGACATCTACATCTATGACACCTCTGGGCCCTACACCGACCCGGAGGCCGAGATCGACCTCACCCGTGGCCTGCCGGCCCTGCGCGCGGCCTGGATTGCCGAGCGCGGTGACACCGAGGAGCTGTCCGGGCCCACCTCTGAATACGGGCGAAAGCGGCTGGAGGACGAGCGCCTGGACGGACTGCGCTTCGACAACCGGCGCAAACCGTTGCGCGCCAAGCCCGGCCATAATGTCAGCCAGATGCATTACGCCAAGAAGGGCATCATTACCCCCGAGATGGAGTTCGTGGCCATTCGCGAGAACATGAAGCGGGCGGAGCTGGCCGATTCCAATCTGGGCCATCAGCATCCGGGCCAGTCCTTCGGCGCCGCCATTCCGGCCGAGATCACGCCTGAGTTCGTTCGGGACGAAGTGGCCCGCGGCCGGGCGATCATCCCCAACAACATCAATCACCCCGAATCCGAGCCCATGGCCATCGGCCGCAATTTCCTGGTCAAGATCAACGCCAACATGGGCACCTCGGCGGTGACTTCGTCGATTGCCGAGGAAGTGGAGAAGATGGTCTGGTCGGCCCGCTGGGGCGGGGACACCATCATGGATCTGTCCACCGGCAAGAACATCCACGAAACCCGCGAGTGGATCATCCGCAATTCGCCAGTGCCGGTGGGTACCGTGCCCATCTATCAGGCCCTGGAGAAGGTCAACGGCGAGGCCGAGGCCCTGACCTGGGAGATATTCCGTGACACCCTGATCGAGCAGGCCGAGCAGGGCGTGGACTACTTCACCATCCACGCGGGCGTACGTCTGCCCTATGTGCCCATGACCGCCAAGCGCCGCACCGGCATTGTTTCCCGCGGCGGCTCGATCATGGCGAAGTGGTGCCTGGCTCATCACCGGGAAAGTTTCCTCTACGAGCACTTCGAGGAAATCTGCGAAATCATGAAGGCCTATGACGTGGCCTTCTCCCTGGGCGATGGCCTGCGGCCGGGCTCCATCGAGGATGCCAATGACGAGGCCCAGTTTGCCGAGCTGGAAACCCTGGGTGAGCTGACCCAGATCGCCTGGGAGCGTGATTGCCAGGTGATGATCGAGGGCCCCGGCCATGTGCCCATGCAGTTGATCAAGGAAAACATGGACAAGCAGCTGGAGCACTGCGGCGAAGCGCCTTTCTACACCCTGGGCCCGCTGACCACCGATATTGCCCCCGGTTACGACCACATCACCTCGGGGATCGGCGCGGCCATGATCGGCTGGTACGGCACGGCCATGCTCTGCTACGTCACCCCCAAGGAGCATCTGGGGCTGCCCAATCGAGAGGACGTGCGCGAGGGCATCATTACCTATCGTATCGCGGCCCATGCAGCGGATCTGGCCAAGGGCCATCCCGGCGCCCAGATTCGGGACAATGCCCTGTCCAAGGCGCGTTTCGAGTTCCGCTGGGAGGATCAGTTCAATCTCGGCCTGGATCCGGAAAAGGCCCGGGAATACCACGACGAGACCCTGCCCAAGGACTCGGCCAAGGTGGCCCATTTCTGTTCCATGTGCGGGCCGAAGTTCTGCTCCATGCGCATCAGTCAGGAAGTCCGTGAGTACGCGGACGAGAAGGGTCTCAATGATGCCGAACAGGCTCTGGAAGAGGGCATGAAGGAGAAAGCCGAGGAGTTCCGGGAGACCGGCGGCGACTTGTATCGCAAGGCCTGATTGATCTCCGGCTGGACCGCTGACTTTGTTGGCGGTTCAGTCGGGTATTTTTTGCCAAGTATGGTTGGCTTCGATTCCGGCCGTTGAAATCGCGGATAAATCCGCTCCTACGGCGGCATCGGCATACGCTAATGGCACCGTAGGAGCGAATTTATTCGCGATTAAAAGCCTCCGGATAGCACCAGGACCGAAGCCGGAACGCCCCCCGTCACCGACATCGCAGGGTCCTAGCCAACTCGAAGCCACTCCCCCACCGATCCTCAGCTCCGAAAAGGCCGTGCCATGACGCGCTCATAGGCGGCATCGCCCAGGTGCTCGCGGACGAGTTCGCGGAAGAGTTCGGCCATCTCCGGCCGATCCCGCCAGTTGTAGATCAGCACACGCCAGTCCCGCGTCATGCGATAGTCCCGGCGCGGTCCCGGGCGGTAGGCGCGTGTGTCATCCAGGTCCACAAAGGTCGGACCCCGCTCGGAAAAACGAATGTTGGTCCAGTTGAGATCCCCATGGGCCAGCCCCGCGGCATGGATGCGGCCTACCCGGGCGATGATTTCGCGGGCATCGGCGAGTACCCGGGCCTCGTTCATGTGCTCGGCGGTGAGGTGCTCGATCATATTGGGGCCCGAAACCCAGGTGCCGATAAAGACCGGGTCGAATTGCAGCGGGCCGACCCGGTGCTCGAAGCAGATGACTCGCTCCATGGCGGGAATCCCCAACTCGGCCAGTCGGCCACAGGCCCACCAGGAACGCCAGGCCTTGGAGCGGCGAACGGCCCGGGTCCAGCGCTTCATGGGCGTGGCACAGCGGTAGCGTTTGGCCACCATCTCCTGGTCGCCCAGTCGCAGGCGCGCCACCAGACTCATGGCCTTGTCCTTGAGCCGGTGAGTGATCCGGGACTCGGGGATATCCGGGAGCTCCCGCAGCAGTGAGTCCAGGCCTTCCAGGTCCTGCCATTGCTTTTCGATCAGCAGTTTTCTTCTCAAGCCCGGACTCCGCTGTCTGGATGGTAGGCTGAATGATACCAGCGGTGCGGCAAATTGCGCTCGCTGGAGGAGGAAGGGCCATGAACGCTGACATATACCAGTCCATCCCCGCGCCGGGCCTGTGGGCCGATGTGGTTCTGCTGATCCATGCCGGCATCGTCCTGTTCGCGGTGCTGGGCCAGTTGCTGATCATGGTGGGTGGACTATTGGGCTGGCGCTGGGTACGGGGATTCTGGGTGCGGATCTGCCACCTGCTGCTGGTGGTCTATGTGGCCGTGCAGGCCTGGCTTGGCGAGCTCTGTCCTCTCACCGTGTGGGAGCATGAATTACGGCGCGCGGCTGGCCAGTCGCCGCATGACCGGGGCTTTGTCGAGTTCTGGCTCGGCCAGCTCATCTACTACGACCTGCCCGCATGGGTATTTCTGCTGATGTACACCGGCTTCGCCTTTCTGGTGGCCCTGACCTGGTGGTGGATTCCTCCACGCTCGCCCAAGCGGCGCTAGCCCCGGTCCTGTCACCCGATCTGGTCGCTGGGTCCCGGGAGCGCTTGAAAGCGACCCGGGATCCAGCGACATTTGATTCCTAGCGCTCAAATACGATTTCACCATTGACGACGGTGAGTCTAATTTCGATGTCCTTGAGCGCCATCTCATCCACGGCGAAAGGGTCTTCTTCCAGCACCACGATATCCGCGAGCATGCCGGGCTCAAGCCGTCCCTTGAGATTCTCATTCCCCTCGGCGTAGGCATTGTTGGCGGTGTAGGCCTTGAGCGCGGTTTCCAGGTCAATGCGCTCCTCGGGGTACCAGCCGCCCTCGGGCTCGCCATCCAGGGTTTTTCGAACCACTGCCGCATAGATGCCCTGCATGGGATTGGCCGGATACCAGGAGGCGTTGGTGCCGGGCCAGTCGCTGCCGAAGCTGAGCATGACGCCGGCCTCATCAAGGGTGCGGAAGGCGTAGGCCCAGCGCGATCGATCCGCGATGCGTTCCTCCATCCAGCGCATGTCGTCGATAGCGTGGAAGGGCTGCATCTCCGCGATCAGATTCATTTCGGCCATGCGTTCGGCCACATCGGCATCACGCAGGACCTGGGTATGAATCACCCGCAGACGCCGGTCGGCGGGGCCATTGGCTTCGATCATCTTTTCATAGAGATCCAGAAGATGGTCGATGGCCTCGTCACCGATGGCATGGACCTGTGGCCACTGCCCGGCGGCATCAGCAGCCTTGAGCAGTTCCAGCATATTGCCCTCGGGGTACATCATGTCCCGCCATTGGCCGCGAGAATCGATATGTTCATAGGGCTCATGGAAGCGCGCGGTGGAATTGCCCATGATGCCGTCCACAAAGCCCTTGAGACCGCCAATCTGCAACATGGGATCACCGAAGCCGTGGGTGATGCCGACTGCCGCCAGGGCCTCCCAGCGATCCAGGGTAGGGCGGGCGTAGACGCGGGTGGTGAGCCGATCCTCGCGGTGCAGGTGCTGAAAGACCTTGAGCTGTTCCGGGGTGGTGATGTCGTGGATGGTGGTCACCCCCTGTTCACGCAGCCGCTCCAGGGCCACTTCGGCTTCGGCCAGTCGCTGCTCGAAAGGCTTCTCGGGCACCTTGTCCCGCAGAGTCTCGCCGGCTGCGGGTGACAGGCGACCGCTGGGTTCGCCATTGCGGCATTCCACGCCTTCCGTCTCGCAGTCAAAACCGGCGTGCTCCAGAGCTGCGCGGCTGGCCAGCCAGAGGCTTTCGTCCCAGTTCCAAAGCAGCACCGGGCGGTCATCGACAACCGCTTCCACGATTTCGCCGTCGGGATTGTAGGCATCGGCCGGTGGTTCACCATCGACCTGTCCGTCACCGTGCTCCCAGGCCTCGTAGGCGCCCCACAGGCCGCCGGTGATCCAGCTATCCGCGGGCATCCGCCGGTGGGCCTCGTCCAGCTCCTGGCGGAAGCCGACGTCATCGGAAACGGCAAGCAGATTGATACCGAGCAGCAGTTCACCGGCGCGGTTGAAGTGGGTGTGGTTGTCAATGAAACCCGGGACAATGCGGCCGCCATTGACTTCGATCACGCGGGTATCAGGGCCGATATGCGCCGCCAGGTCCTGGTGCTCACCCACCGCAAGAATCCTGTCACCACGGACCGCCACCGCGTCGGCATCGCCCTCCCTGTCCGCCGACCACACCGGCGCGCCATGGATCACCAGGTCTGCAGTCGGTCGATCTTCCCCTGCCAACTCTGGATCTGCTTCGCAGGCCATCAGCAGGCTGGCGAACAAGGCCAGGCTGATCGAGGTCAAAACATTTGAATCCCGCATGCGGCTCTCCTTGTGATTCCGCTAGACTCGGTGATGATTCGGGGTCTCCGGGGAGTGTAGTGGCTTTGCCGGGCCGAGCAAGGTGGCTTGTCAATTTTTGAGGAGGGGCACGTTATGAAAAAGCGATGGGTTTTTCTGCTGTTATCGGTATTGCTGGTTCTTGGGGGCTGTGCGAGCACTGGCGAGCGCTCGGAGCGAGAGCGGACCAATGAGGCGTACAAGGCCCACGCCGGTTCAAGCAGCAGCAGTACGACCTTTTCCCGGGTCGATGCCTGGAAGCCGGTGGGTGGGACGCATATCGCCGTGCGCAATCGGCGGGGCAATTACTATTTATTGGAGTTGGCCGTGGGTTGTGACGAGGCCTTTCGCGGGCCCAGCCCCCTCGGTCAACGACCGGGGGACCTGCATGGCAGGGTGGGTAATTATCCCGGGGGGCAGCGCCTAATAATCGAGCAGCGAAGCCGAAACCTGCTTTCACAGGGGGATCGGATACGGATCGGCGATCAGCGCTGTCGAATCACCCGCATCTTTCCCATCGATCGGGACGCCCTGGTCAAGGAGCTGGAAGACATGGGCGTGCAGGACCGGTTTCTGCGACGCTGATTCCAGGGCTTGACATTGTGGATTACGGTTGTAGTCTTAAGGGTAGGCTTACAACTGTGGTCCACGTCATATGAAAATCAGCGATGCCGAAGTCCGCGTCATGGAGGCCCTGTGGGCGGCCCAGCCTCTGGGTTCCGGAGAAGTGGTGGAAGCGGTTTCCGCCCATGAGGACTGGAGTCCGAAGACGATCCGTACCTTGCTCGACCGGCTGCACCGCAAGGGTGCGGTGCGCCGGGAGAAGGCAGGGCGTCAGTATCACTATTGGCCCTGTCTGGCCCGAGAGGAATGGCTTCGACAGCAGACCGGTGAGCTAATTGGCAAGCACTGTGATGGCCGCCTGGCCCCCCTGGTGTCGGCCTTTGCCAGTAATGAATCCATTTCCGAGCAAGACCGTCGGGAGATTCTCGCCCTGCTTGAGGAGATGGATTCATGAGCATGCTTACTGATTGGTTGCTGCAGTCGGTCATCCATCTTAGCTGGCTGATTCCATTGGCCTGGCTCCTGTCACGGCTTCTTCGTCATTACTGCAATGCCCGGACCGCCTACGCGGCCTGGTTGCTGCTTTTGCCGGCCGTGCTGCCCCTGCCGCAGTGGCCGTCCACATTCACGGTTAGTCTCCCCGCCGTCACCGTGTCACCGGGCTCTGCCGCCGGGCCCGCCGGCGGAGAGTCCGCAGCGGCTGTGGGCATGCTGCTGCCTGGGCTACTCCTGATCTGGGCAATCGGCGCGCTGTTCATGGCCGCATTCCTGCTCTGGCGCCAGGGTCGATTTGAGCTGGCCCTGCGCCGTGGTCGGGAAGGCGGCGTGTCCCCGGAGTTGATGACCATCCTGCGTGACGCCGGTGTCCCCGGTTGGCTGCCGGTGCGTCGCAGCCGTCACTGCGAGGGGCCCATGCTGCTTGGGGTTCTCTATCCCCGCCTGTACTTGCCCAGCCGCATCTCGCCGGAGCTGAGGGCCCATCTGCACCTGGCGGTGGCCCATGAAATGGCCCACCTGCGCCACGGCGATAGCCTCTGGAATGGCGTGTTGCTGCTGTCACGGGCCTTGTTCTGGTTCCATCCCCTGGTTCATCTGGTCTGGTTCCGGATTCGCCGGGACCAGGAACTGGCTGCGGATGAATCAGCCCTGGCCCGGATTCCCAATCGCGACCGGGTCCATTACGCCCGACTGCTTTGTGCCTCCAGTGGTCTTGAGCCGCACCAACTGGGTTTTGGCTGGATGTCACGCGGCTCGCTGAGGGAGAGAATTATGATGATTGCGGATAGCAAAGGGGGGCGACTGCCCTGGCCGTTTGGTCTTTCAATTGTGTTCGCCACCGTGTTTTTGTCCGGGATGGTGATCGCCGGAACCGACAGTGACGGTTCTCTGGCCAGTGACTCCGAGGAGTTGGTGGTTTTAAGCGAGGTGGACCCCGAAAAGGACCACCCGAGCTCGCTCCAACCGATCGTTATGGTGGCCCCGGCCTACCCAAGAAATGCGGTGATCCAGGGCATTGAAGGTTACGTGGTGCTGGAGGCCACGGTCCGTCCGGACATTGAGGACGTTCAGTCATCACAGTTGGTGGATATCCAGGTCGTGGAGGCCGAACCCCAGGGGGTCTTCGAAGAAGCAGCTCGCGAAGCCTTCAGTCAATGGCGGGTCTCCCCCTTGCGCAGCACAGACGGTGAACGCCGACCGGGGCGGGTGCGCCAGACGATGCACTTCCGTCTCGACGAGGACTGAATCCGCCCCAGCCTGGATCGCGGATGAATTCCTCCCGTGGCGGATTCATCCGCGATCTTCCCCCGCTTCCGCTCCCCACGCCAGGCCGAGAAGGGGATTTCTTCTGAAACCAGCATGAAGGTATATTGTGACCTTCAATCGGACTGGTCTTCTCAGGGAAGACTTTGATGAAGTCACCCGGGTACGCCGGGACTGATTCAGCTCCCTCGAGTGGTGAGGTATCACAATGCGCTGTCTTGGATTATCGATGCTTGTTCTGGCTCTGATGGGCCTGATTGCCTGTGCCGAGCACGGCGCGGATAACGGTGACGTTCCGCCGGTGCCGGAGAACGTCGAGGGGCCACCCCCGGAAGCGGAGCAATCCGACTCCGGTCTGGCCTGGATTGTTCTTTCCGAGGGGCAAGGTGATCGTCATCCTCGGCCGGAGGACCAGATCACGGTCCATTACAGCGGCTGGCAGACCGATGGGGAAATGTTCGACAGTTCCGTGGTCCGCGGCGAGCCCAATACCTTTCCACTAGGGCAATTGATTGAGGGTTGGGTTGAAGGTCTTCAGCTCATGACCGAAGGGGAAAAGCGACGCTTCTGGATTCCGGGGGAGCTGGCTTACGACGAGCGGCCCGACCGTCCCGATGCCCCCAAAGGCATGCTGGTTTTCGACGTGGAGCTCATTGAGATTCACGACCAGTCGGATTGAGCATGAGCGTTGAAGCCCGACAAGCAGCGGAGCGTGACCGGATACAGGCCCTGCGGGGCGGGTTTCGGGAGCGCGGTTATGTGCTGGCGCGGCAGGTCATCGGTCGCAATGCCGCCATGCTGTATGCCCAGTCGGCATTGATGCAGCGAGACGATTACTGGATGCCGGAGCCGGCCTATCAGGCGCGAGGCCGCTATGCCGATGCTTTCGGCGAGGCGATTCTTGCCCAGTTGACGCCCCTGGTCTCTGAAATTACCGGCCGCCGGCTGGAGCCCTGCTACTCCTTTCTCCGAATCTACCAGGCCGGTTCCCAGCTCCGGCCCCACCGGGACCGACCCTCCTGCGAATTCAGCGTCACCATGCATGTCGGCAAGGGGCCTGGGGCAGGCGACTGGCCGATCTGGATTGAAGGCCCCGACGGGCCCAGCGCGGTGAGCATGGAGCCCGGCGATCTGATGGTCTACCGCGGTGCTGCGCTTTCCCACTGGCGAGAGCCGTTCCACGGCGATGTCTGGGTGCAATTGTTTCTCCACTATGTGGATGCCGATGGCCCCTATGCCCATTATCGCTATGATGGGCGCCGCCGCCTTGGCGCCTTCCGTATCGGAGAGGATCAACGTGACTTGCCTGATCCCTCCCGTCTGAATCCCGAAGATGGCTGCTGGTGTGGCAGCGGGCTTATGGTAAAGGGATGTCATCCGGCAACCCTTGAATCCTGAGGGCGGCGCTGGCAAATCCCCAAGTTTCCGGCTAGTATCCCCAAACTTGGGAGGAGAGCCTATTCCTGTTCTTGAGGGGGGACAAGGAGTTTTGTGATGACTGCCTTTCTCGTCGTAGTTGCTATTGGTGCCCTCATCAGCTTTTCAGTGATGGTCTGGCGCGATGCTGATGCGCGTGTCCGCCGTCTAGCCCAAATTGCCGTGATCGTGGCCGGTGCGGGTTTGCTGGTAGAGATGGTTGCTACGGGGTTTAACCTGATCAATATCACACCGGGCTTCAGCTTCGTCATTGCTGCCGGGCTTGCCTTTGGTCTGGCCCTCCCGGGAATGATTCTTTACGCCATGCCGAAGTGAATTTGATTACAAGGCTGGTAATGCCGGATTTGTTTGCTATAGTTTGACTAGGTATTTGGGGATTATGTGATGTTGCAATCCTCCACACTGGCTACGCATGGCTTGTGGTGGACGGCTTCGTATCATGGATATGCATTCCATCATAGGGACGTGAGAAAGTAATTTTCTTGCCTATTTAGTCTCCCTGCCCCTCAAGAATTTGCCAATTCTGAATTATATTGAGGGGGAGGGATGTCTACTCCGAGATTGTATCCTCGCTGTCTTGCTTCACGCTTGGTTCTAGCATCGCTTACGGCTCTGCCGCTTCTCCTGTTTGGGGCTCCTCTGCTGGGAGAGCCAGATATCGTCATTGATGGTAGTTACGAATTGGTCATAGATGTCGCCGGGGATGAGCAGGTCCGCCGCGGTGACACGGTGGAATTTGCTGCAGAGATTCAGAACGTGGGTGACGGCAACGCTGTTGCTGTGGAGATCAATCAAGACCTGCACCCCCATCTTGATCTCGACAGTGATTCTATCCAGATCTCTCCAATTGCGGTGGATGACGACTATATCGGTCATCGTGATCAGCCCCTGTCGGTTGATGCCAGTAGCGGCCTGCTCTCCAATGACCGATCACTCTACCCTGTTGGCGGCAGCCCCCCTTCGCTAGCTGTGAATGTCGAAGACTCCGATAGTGTCAGTGATCAGGGTGGTAGCCTGGATCTCAACGATGATGGCAGTTTTCAGTACACGCCTCCCTCAGGCTACGAGGGGAGCGACAGCTTTAGTTATACCCTCGAGTCCAGCGATGGGCTTAGCGATACGGCAACGGTCGACTTACAGGTGATCGAGCCAGTGATCTATGTCAGCAACCGCTCTGATACTGGAGTTTCTCAGTGTGACAGTGCTGACTATGAGAATATTGGCGATGCAGTATCTGCGCTTAGCGAGGGGCTTATCTTTATCTGCGCCGGCGACGACTACATCGAAAATGTAAGCCTTCAGCAAGGACAGCGCCTGGTCGGACAGGGAGAGGGTCTTGTGATGGATGGCAATGAGATTGTCCCGCCCGGCGATCGACCGGTGCTTAGAGGGGCTGGCTCGGCGGATGCCGTCATTACCATGTTGTCCAACTCGGAGATTAGTGGTCTGACCGTTCGGACCACACTGCCGCGCGCCGTGCAAGTCACTGATTCCTCCAATATTCGAATTCATAACAATCGTTTCGAAGCCGTGCCCGGTGGTCAGCAGGTAGCTGATGAGCCTTTGATTGATGTTCGCGTGAGCGGCTCCTCCGTATCCGGCCGAGTCGACATTACAGATAATCCCTTCATTGAGACGACAGAGCCTGCGGGTTCGCCCCGGCATCTAATTAGTGTGCAAACCGGCAGTCAGGCGGAAATATGGGGCGAAATCAGTGGCAATGGTCCCATTGGGAACGAAGAGCCCTGGGTGGAACAGGCAATCACTATCGAAGCTCGGGGTCGAAGTACTCTGGTCATGCGGATTGAAGACAACGAAATTGATTCAGATATGGCGGGTCAGTTCGTATCGGGTATCAGCGCCACTGCCAATAGATCGATTTTGCATATGGTGCTGGCCGGTAATCATGTGAGATTGCGCGGAGACGGGGGTGATCTCGATTTCATCGACGGCATCTTGCCTACCATGAATAGTGAAGATTTTGATGACCCGATATTAGACTTCTGCATCAATTTCGGCACCAATAATATTCATGTCCAGGACGCAAACCTTTCTACTCCAGAAGATGCTTCAGAGTACTTTATCAATCGATTCTCGCCAGATTTTCCCCCCATGCAGATTCAGGACCTGGGGGGTGATGACCACGACTCGGTTGAGAATCATATCCAGCTCAGGGATGAAAGGGGCACTCAAGTCCGCGTGCTCACTACAGACGATAATGCGGTGACCTTTCCGGCTCAGTCAGGAAGCTTCACCAATGGAGTGTGTATGACGCCAGAAGATCAGAGCTAGTCGTCAAATCTTCCAGTAATTACGGTAGGAGTGATTATTATGCCAGAGCCTTACCTCGGAGAGATTCGACTGATGGGCTTTCCCCGCCCACCAAAGGGTTGGGCGTTCTGTGATGGATCTAGTCTCCCGGTCAACCAGAACCAGGCTCTCTTTGCATTGCTCGGAACTCGCTACGGTGGAGATGGACACAGCAATTTCAGGGTTCCAGATCTAAGGGGGCGGGTTCCGGTCAACCTAAGCAAGAATAATGAGATCGGAGAGCGCGGTGGTGTGGCAGCTCACACCCTTTCAACTGTCGAGATGCCCGCCCACAGTCATACGATTCAGGCTACATCCAATGCGGGAGGTAGCAATGATCCTGAGGGCAAGCTCTTCGCAGCTATTGATGATCAATCTATTTATACGGGTGGTTCTGCCGATCTACCCATGGGGGATGGCATGGTGACTGAGGTGGGGCAGGGTGAGCCGCACAGCAATATGCAGCCGTATCTGGCTTTGAATTTCTGTATAGCGCTGGTTGGGATTTATCCAAGCCGACCCTGAGGGAGAAAGACTGTGGATCAATTTTTGGGGGAAATTCGAATCTTTGGTGGGAATTTCGCGCCGCGTGGCTGGGCGGTGTGTGATGGACGCGTGTTACCGATCAAGGATTATGACGCTCTTTTTATGTTGATTGGGACTGAATATGGCGGCGATGGTGAAGAGACTTTCGCACTGCCCGACCTACGGGGGAGGCTGCCTCTTCACCGATCGCAATCACTTCCGCAGGGGCACAGCGGTGGTGACGAAACGGTCAGCCTGAGTAGGCAGCAGCTTCCAGAGCACAGTCATACGCTCAGGGCCGGGTCCGATAATGCGGACAAGGGTGCGCCAGGCTCTAATGTCCTGGGGCGAGATGCCAGTGTCAATCTTTACGCCAACCTGGGCCAGCCGGATGTGGGCATGTCCGATTCAAGTATTGGCCATACCGGCGGTGGCCAGCCGCATGAGAATATGATGCCGTTTTTATGCGTAAATTTTATTATCGCCCTTACGGGTGTCTGGCCGTCAGAGGACTAAGGGGGTATTTATGGATCCATTTATCGGCGAGATACGCTTGCTAGGATTTGATTTTCCACCTAATGGGTGGGCACCTTGTGATGGCCGAGTCATGCCGGTTTCCCAGTATACCCCGCTTTTTGCCGTTATTGGTACGACTTACGGTGGCGACGGGCGAACAAGCTTCGCGTTGCCCGATCTGAGAGCGAAAGTGCCATTGGGGCTCGGGCATGGGCCTGGCCTTAGTCCCCGGAACCTGGGTGAATCAGGTGGCGAGACCGCAGTGAGTATTACTGAGTCGGGATTGCCGCCACATCGCCACGAATTGTTGACCGTGCCCAGCGGACGCAATCCAAGTGCCAATACTAATGACCCGGTGGATAACCGTGTCGGATCACAAGGCGGTAGTCTGTTTCAGGAAGGTGCGCCCAATGCATCACTCGACCCAAGTTGTTTGTTGCCAGCTGGTGGTGGAAGGCCGCACGAGAATCGCCAACCATATCTGATAATGAATTTCTGTATTGCCCTGACGGGTATTTTTCCACCGAGACCATGATGCATCGCCGTTCTATTATGGGTGTCCCATTGTCTGGTTCTTGCCTCTACCGTGTAATGGTGTCAGCTAGATAAATTGGCGTTCGCCGCGTGTTTTTAAAAATGGGTCGCGGATCTTGGGATCATCAATTCGTCCCGGTGGAAACCGGATGAGTAAGTTTTGGCTTGCATGGTCAGTGGCATAGTTGGCCAGGGAGTAGTGCCAGTATGATAATACGTCGAAGATTCGGCTGGTTCAGATGCAAGTTATGGCGTGCTGCGATAGCTGCCGTGGTTCTGGCTCCCTTGGTGTTTTATGCGACCGCCGCAATGGCTGACAGCGAAACTGTACAGGTTGAAGTGGGAGAACTTGAGGCGGGCAAAAATGTGACCGTCCGGTTCCGGGCCCAGGTTGCTGCAGATTTTCCCTCCGGAGAGGATGATGTGGATAGTGTTACGACTGTCTCCGGCAGCGGCTTCGCGGATGTGATTTCTTCTACGCAGGTTCCCGTGGCTTCTGTCTTGACACAGACCTCCATAGAGGGTTTCGAGCAGGATGGGGGTTCGGTCTCTCATATTCAGTTTGGGGAGTCTGTCGATGTGAGAGTTTCTGTCGACTCCGACCCCGAAGGTGGGCCCGTTCCGACCGGAGAGTCAGTGACTGTGGGAGGTGGCGGAGATGGCTGCGATGCTGTCTTGGATGATGATGGCGAAGGCGGCTGTACCTTGCACCCCACGGAAGGCGGTAGCCAGGCCTTCGAAGCAAACTTCTCCGGCAGTGACGATTTTGATGGTAGTCAGTCAGGGTCAACAGCACTGCTTATCAATCGATCGCCCAGCTTCGACACTTCACCGGTGACCGATGCAGGTGAGGCTGTGCTTTATGAATACATCCTTTCCGTGAGCGACCCTGATGGAGATCCCATTAGCTTGTCGGCGACTTCGCTCCCAGCTTGGCTGAATTTCGACGACAATGGTGATGGTTCTGGTGAGTTATGGGGTACCCCGAGTGATGCTGACGTCGGTGACCACGGTGTTCAAATCCTGGCGGAGGATGGAGTAGGGGGCGAGGCAGTGCAGAGCTTTACAGTTTCTGTTGAAGCCAATCTGCCGCCAGAAATTACAAGTCATGCGGTTACCGAGGCCGATGAAAGCCTCCTCTATGAGTATGAGGTAGCGGCAACTGACCCGGATGGCGACCCAATTAGCCTATCAGCACCAGTTATGCCTGCATGGTTAAGTTTTAGTGATAACGGTGACGGCACCGGATTGCTTTATGGCACTCCAGGGGGGGCGCATGTCGGTGTGCATGATGTTCAGATAGAAGCTGCGGATGGCAGGGGTGGTGAGGATGTCCAGGCGTTTTCGGTAACAGTCCGGGAGAATCAATCGCCGGAGTTCACAAGCATGCCTGTGAAAGAGGGCGATGAGCAGCGGATTTACAATTACACCGTATCAGCCACTGACGAAGATGGCGATACTGTTGCCCTGAGCCTTGAGGCAGGCCCGGCATGGATGAGTTTTTCTCAAGATGTGGACGAACCCGGTAGCGCTGAGGGAACTTTGAGTGGAACACCTCCCGAGCCCGGTGACTGGTCCGTCGAATTACGGGCGGATGACGGGCGGGGTGGTCAGGATGATCAGATTTTTATAGTTACAATCAATGAGAACAACTCACCAGAGTTCCAATCCAGTCCAGTGGAAGAGGGTGGTGAAGGCCTGAGCTATGAGTACGAGATCGTTGTTACCGACCCAGATGATGACCGCATTAGTCTGAGTCTGACCTCTGCAAGCCATTCCTGGTTGGCCCTGACGCAAACTATGGATGAGCCTGGTGAGGCTCGGGGGTTGTTGAGTGGCAGTCCGGAGATGGGGGATGCCGGCGATTACAGTATCGTTATTCAAGCGGAAGACGAACGTGGTGCAACCAGGGATCAGGGCTTTACTCTGGTCATTGCTCAGAATGACCCGCCAGTGTTTACCAGTTCCCCGCTTACCGAAGCTTTTGAGGGTGTCGAGTACAGTTATTTGGTCACCGCTGAGGACGGCAATGATGATCCGCTATCTATTTCTGCCGCTGATCTTCCGGATTGGCTGACCCTGAGTGACCAGGGGGACGGGACGGCCTTGCTTGAGGGTTTGCCAGGCGATGATGCCGTGGGTACTCACTCCGTGTCGCTCTCGGTGGAAGATGGCCGGGGAGGTGAGGATCTCCAGTCTTTCGGGATTGAAGTGGAGGCGAACAATCCGCCCGAATTCACTAGCTCCCCGGTAACCGAGATCCGTGAGGGTGGGGAATATCTTTATCCAGTGACCGTGACAGATATGGACGGTGATCCGGTGAGCCTGAGTGCGCCAACGCTGCCGGAT